>NZ_JBGSUU010000044.1:0-15341 GCF_041753295.1 Geminocystis sp. | reverse complement strand
AAGATGATTTTGCTTTCCTTTTTTAATTCCATTTTTGTGAATATGTTTAGACCCGCACTCTGGACATTGTATCATTTTTTTATTTTTGATAATTTGACCCCTTTATCTAAAAATCATACCTTAATTCAGCAACGCCAATTTTTGATATATATCTTGAGATTCTTGTCTTAATTCGTGTATAATTGCAGATAAAGATCGCCAATTTTCTTTCTGAGATAATTTTTGCCTTTTCTCAGATTCTTCGAGTAAGTTTTTAGGAAATTCACTATTATTAATATTATTATGAATATTAGAAAATAATGAGATTAAATCAATTTTATGTTTGTTTCCTTCTTCAATTATTCGATTTAAAATCGTATCTTTAGTAGTGTCAAATTCATCAATAAAAACTAGAGAATTTTTAGCTAATTTATTATAACAATAATAAGGTGGTTCAATAAGAGTAGAATTTTTTAAGAAAAACTTATCTATACTCAAGAATAAAACTGTTTTCTCATCGGTAAAAACTGTCGGGTATAATTTACCTATCCATTGATAATTACGATCGTTTTTGATTAATTCTAAACGTCTTTCTTTATTCTTACATTTTTGTTTTAACTTTTCGACAATTTCATATCTAAAACTAGGCTCATATTCATCTTTAATTTTATCTTTAATCCATTGCTGAAATTCTGAATCAAGTTTTGTTGATTTCTGTAATTGTTTAATCTGTTTCGTTAAATTTTTATAGTTTTCACTCTTCTTAAAATTTTCGGGAATTTCATACTCTAAATTTAGTAAATTATCAAGCACAAAATCTAAATTAGAATTGATAAATAAAACATTTTCTTGATATTCTTTCTCTCTATTATCTCGAATAAAACGTTTTTCTAAATCTTGATAAGGTAAATTCTTTTTTAGGTTAGTAATGAAAATAATTTTTCTACCTTGTGCTTTAAATTGCGGATAATTATGATAAATAAAATCTAAAACATTATGAGTTTTACCAAAACCCGTTGGCATACTCAGAAGCAATAAACCTGTTTTATCCTCAAGACAGTATTTCTCCAAAATATTTTGTAAACTGTTCATAATTTTATTTCTGATCAATACTTTTAATTATCCTAATGATAGCATACTTGTATTAATACAAAAATAATTATCAATTTTTTATTCTTAAAACAACATTGCCCGAAAAAATCAACAAACACGCTTATTAATTCGTATTCGCAAATTTTCTCAGGCAACGATTTTTATTTTAACCTTGATAATCACAAGGATTTTTATTTGATGACAAAAGCATTATAAAGCCTTTGAGAATTACTCTGAAGTAGAAAAAGAGACTAGCTAAGAGCGTTGATAGCGTAGTCGATGTAGGAGTTAGCTTCAACAGCAGAATCACCACTTAAACCATGGTTAGCTTTGATGTATTTTAAAGCTTCAACATACCAACTAGGAGATAAGTCAAAACTACGGTTGATTTCATCAATACCAGCGATTAAGTACTCGTCCATAGGACCAGTTCCACCAGCTACTAAACAATATGTAATCATTCGTAAGTAGTAACCGATGTCACGAGAACATTTTGCTTTACCTTCGGCGGTAGAAGCGAAGTTAGCACCAGAAGTTGTGGTGGTGTAAGGAAATTTGTTGTAAACTGCATTTGCTGCACCATCAACTAAACGTTGTGCGTTATCGGTTAAAGATTTAGCGGCTTGTAAACCTGCGGTTGCTTGACGAAAACGACCGAAAGCGGTTTGAAGTTCGGTGCTGCTTAAGAAACGTCCTTGAGAATCTGCTGCTGATACTGCTTCAGTTAAAGGGGTTTTCATTGTGATTTATTTCTCCTAAATTATATTATGTTACGTGAATTAATTGAACTTGATTGGTATGATTATACCTATGCAACTGCAGCAGCAGCACGATCAAAGTAAGTAGCAACTTCAGCCATTAAAGAACTACAATCACCAAGGGTAATATTGTTGGTATCATTAGCGATCGCAATAGCTGCATCTTTCATTTTTTGAACGCCAACAGCTACGGAAGAACCAGGAGTACCTAAAGCTAAGTAGGTTTCACGAAGTCCATTTAAACAACGATCTTCTAATACGGAAGCGTCACCAGAGAAAATAGCGTAGGTAACGTAACGTAAGATGATTTCCATGTCACGAAGACAAGCAGCCATACGACGGCTAGTATAAGCATTTCCGCCGGGTGCGATTAATTGAGGTTGCTCAGCAAATAAAGAACGAGCAGCGTTGGTAACGATAGCAGAAGCGTTGCTGGTGATACGATTTACAGTATCAATACGTTTGTTGCTGTCACTTACCATTTGGCTTAAAGCATCGATTTGGCTAGAGCTTAAGAACTCACCACGTGCGTCAGCTTGAGAAACAACCCTTGTGAATGCGTCGTACATTTTAAGTTAATCTCCTATATAGAAGTAGTTTGTTAGTTTGTTTTATTAAATTTTAGTTCAACAAAAAAGTTAAACCAGAATCGGGATTTTCTTCCCAAAAATTAGTTTCTCTTATTATGTGCTTAAGTCAAAGTTATTGTTAAGCATTTGTAAAGAAACTTAATATTTTGACAATTTCTTCTGGAGAAATAAGTCTTTGAAAAGTGTTTTAACCTTTCATATAATTTTATACCCTGTATCTGCGCATTTGTTTATTACGTCTTGTTAAATTTTCTGAGATACTTATTTACATTTCTTCATGATGTATCATGGGTGAAGAAAAGAGAAAGGAGATTTTTCTCAACATTCCTAATCCCCCACCTAGTAGACTTCTTGCAGAAGTGGAGTAATGAGTAATAAGTAATGAGTAATGAGTTAAGAAATTAACGTTTTCCATCCTAAAATAGATTTTACTTTTTATTTTGCAAGAGGTCTTAGTGAATAATTAACAATTATTTTCTGTGATTAACGTTATTTTTAAGAAAACTCTGCCATAAAGATAATTAAATCTATCATACGACAAGAATAACCCCACTCGTTATCATACCAAGAAATTACTTTAAAAAAGTTAGAGTTAAGTTCTATACCAGCTCCAGCATCAAATATACTCGAATGGGGATCTGTAATAAAATCACTTGATACCACAGGTTCGTCAGTATAGCCTAAAATACCTTTTAATTCGTTTTCTGAAGCCTTTTTCATTGCCTCACAAATAGCTTGATAAGAAGTAGCTTTTTCTGTACGAAAAGTTAAATCCACGGCGGAAACATCAGGAGTTGGTACTCTAAAAGCCATTCCTGTTAATTTACCTTTAAGTTGAGGTAATACTAATGTTACTGCTTTAGCCGCTCCCGTAGAGGCGGGAATGATGTTTTGAGTGGCACTTCTACCCCCTCGTAAATCTTTTCGACTGGGGCCATCAACAGTGGGCTGAGTGGCAGTCATAGCGTGAATTGTGGTCATTAATCCTTCTAATAAACCAAAATTTTCGTCTAATACTTTAGCTATGGGTGCTAGACAATTAGTAGTACAACTAGCGTTAGAGACAATATCATGTTTACTAGCATCATAGGTATGATTATTGACACCCATTAATAATGTTGCGACTTTTTCAGGCTCTTTTGTCGGTGCTGAAATTACAACTTTTTTTGCTCCAGCTTTGAGATGTTTTGCTGCGCCTTCATAATCAGTAAATAAGCCTGTGGCTTCTACGACAAATTCTGCACCATATTCACCCCAAGGCAATTCTTCAGGATTACGCACAGAAACACAAGGGATAAACTTATCATTAACTTTGATACCGTTAGATTCAGCTTCTACTTTACCGTTAAATTTTCCGTGAGTAGAATCATATTTTAGTAGATAAGCAATACTTTCTGGAGGTACTAAGTCATTTATGCCTACAAATTCGATGTTAGGATTTTCTAATCCTGCACGAAATACCAATCTGCCAATTCTGCCAAAACCGTTAATGGCTACTTTTGTTTTAGACATGAAAAACTATATCTGTTGAATTTTGATGATAAATGATTAAACAATATTATTTAATCACCTTCATTTTATTTTGTAATTCTATTTTTGAGCATTTTTTTTCTTAGTTTTTATTTTGTCAATTAATCATGACTTTTAGATTTTTATTATTAAGAAAAGATTAAGTTACTATAAAGAAAAGAAAATTTTAATTTATAGATATTTTGTTGAAAAAATTATTTAATTTTAAATGTCATCTATCAGGGTTAATTGATAAATTTCTCGACGAGAAAAATTGGTATATTTTGCTAAATGTTGACTAGCTTCACTTTTACTCATTCCTTGATTTAATAATTTAACCATTTCTAGTTTTATTTCTGTTTCGGATAATTCTAATTCTTCTTTTTGATTATTTCCTTCTACAATAATGGTAAATTCTCCTTTTGGTTCACGATTTTGATAAAAAGTAATGGCTTCTTGAATTGTACCTCTCCAAAATTCTTCATGAAGTTTTGTTAATTCTCTAGCTAGAGTAAGATTTCTATTTAGTCCAAAAAACTGTGCAAAATCTGTTAAAGTTTTTTCTACACGATGAGGCGCTTCATAAAAAATTATCGTGCGTTTTTCTGTTACTAAACTATGGAGTAAATTATCTCTTAATTTCTTTTTCGTGGGTAAAAAACCTTCAAAACAAAATCTTTCTGTAGGCAAACCAGAAGCAATTAAACCATTTATTCCAGCCATAGCACCCGGAATGGGTATGATATTAATAGTATTTTCAATACAGCTTAACACAAGATGATAACCCGGATCTGAAATAACGGGAGTACCAGCATCACTTACTAAAGCGATATTTAAACCATTTAATAATTTTTCTGATAATTCGGTTACTCTTGTTTGATGGTTATGTTGATGATAACTAATTGTTGGAGTTTTTATTTGATAATGTTGTAATAATTTTCCCGTGTGTCGAGTATCTTCGGCGGCAATTAAATCAACTTCTTGTAAGATTCTAATAGCACGAAAAGTTATATCTTCTAAATTGCCGATGGGAGTAGCTACGAGATAAAGTATTCCTGTCACGATAAATAGTAAGTAATAAAATAGTAAGTATAACTGAGATCTTGCACCAGATCAAAAATACTTAATAAACAAAAGTCAAAAAATCAATTTTAGTATAGTTTGAGTCAATTTTAATCCCTTTGTCCTTTGCCCTTTGCCCTAGCATCACCAGTTAATTTTTAACGAGGTGCAAAATCTGAGTATAAATCTTCTTCCTGAATGAATAGCTAATTATTTTCATCTCAGGTGGTATAAGATAAAAAGCAGTTAATAACCGAAAAAAAAATCTATTTCATGAGTCAATTCACCCTTAATCTTCTTCAAGGTGCAGTATCTTTTAATTTTAGTCTTAATGGTGCTGAAAAACTTAAACAAGATATTGCTGTTTTAATGCAAAGTTTGAAAGAGATTACTTTACACGCAAAAACAGGTGGTAAACCGACACCTAAAAAAGCGATGGAATATCAATATACTGGAGATGTTTTTTTTGAGGTATTTTGTAATCCTAATATTTATCCCAGTCCTTTTTCTGCTAAAGTGTTAGTTACCGTTAGAGATGAACGTTTAAGATTGACTTCGGAAGCGGAATTAACCCGTTTAGTGGAAGATTTAGAGCAATATTTAAGTAGTTAATAATTGTAAATTTGAGTTGACAAATGACTGTAATTGCTGTAGTTGATTATGATATGGGAAATTTGCACTCTGCTTGTAAGGGTTTAGAAAAAGCTGGTGCAACCCCGAAAATTACTTCCTCACCCTTGGAAATTGCCCAAGCTGATGGGGTAGTTTTACCCGGTGTAGGTTCTTTTGATCCTGCTATGCAACATTTAAAGGAAAGAGATTTGATTGAGCCTATCACACAAGCGGTTAAAAGTGGTAAGCCTTTTTTGGGTATTTGTTTAGGATTACAAATTTTATTTGAGGCTTCGGAGGAAGGAAAAGAAGAAGGTTTAGGTATTATTAAGGGTAAAGTAAGGCGTTTTCAATCGGAAGCAAATTTAACTATTCCTCATATGGGGTGGAATACTCTTGATTTTACGCAAAACAATCATTCTTTATGGAAAAATCTTCCCCTTTCTCCTTATGTCTATTTTGTACATTCTTATTATGTCACTCCCTCTGATTCTAGGGTAATTTCTGGACAAGTTACTCATGGTTCACAAACTGTAACTGCTGCGATCGCCAAAGATAATTTAATGGCAGTGCAATTTCACCCAGAAAAATCATCCCATCATGGTTTACAAATATTAACTAACTTTGTGGAATTGGTTTGTACTTAATTTTGCTTTTAGTTTTAAGATTTTTTGCCTAACTTCAAATCTTCAACGATGAAAAATTATTGGTTATTTAATGAAAATGTAATTTATGTTATTAAACGTATATCTCAAGGATTTTTAACGTTATTATTAGCATCAATGTTGAGTTTTGCTATTATTCAATTAGCGCCCGGAGATTATCTTGATAATTTGCGACAAAATCCGACTATTTCTCAAGAAACCCTTGAGGAGTTAAAAATTCGTTTTGGTTTAGATAAACCACCTTTACAGCAATATTGGTTATGGTTTAAACAAGTTATTACTGAATTTGACTTTGGGCAAAGTTTCGTTTATTCTCGTTCTGTATCTAGTCTTATTTTAGAAAGAATACCTGCTACTTTACTTTTAGCTTTTTCTTCTATTATTATTACATGGGCCATCGCTTTACCTTTAGGAATTATTAGCGCCGTCAAACAAAACACCTTTACTGATAGGGTATTAAGAGTAATTAGTTATTTTGGGCAAGGTTTCCCTAGCTTTATTACCGCTTTATTATTACTAATCCTAGCTCAAAACTTAGTGCCGATTTTTCCCATTGGTGGCATGACAAGTATTAATTATGATGAATTATCGTGGTGGGGAAAAGTTAGAGATATAGCTTGGCACATGATTTTACCTACTATTGCTTTAAGTATTACCAGTTTTGCAGGTTTACAAAGACTTACAAGAGGGCAACTTTTAGATGTGTTAAAGCAAGATTATATTCAAACTGCAAGGGCGAAAGGATTACCTGAAAATCAAGTTTTATATATTCATGCTTTGCGTAACGCAATTAATCCGTTAATAACTCTTTTAGGCTTTGAATTTGCTAGTTTATTAAGTGGCTCTTTTATCTCTGAATATTTCTTTAATTGGCCTGGTTTAGGAAGATTAATATTACAAGCAGTACAAGCTCAAGATTTATATTTAGTTATGGCTAGTTTAATGATGGGAGCTACTATGTTAATTATCGGGAACTTAGTGGCAGATTTGTTATTGAAAGTAGTTGATCCTCGCATAAAATTAGATAATATTGATCGTTAATACATAAAAATTATTCTCTTTTCTCTTTAAAAATAATTAATAAAAAATCTGATAAATACTTGACATTCTCAAATTTAAAGGTTATAATTAATATATAAAATAAAGCCACCTTTTCTTGACCCGTTGCGGTCGGGGAGGGGTGGCTTTATTTTATTAGTTGAATATTTTTTACTAAGAAAAAAAAGAGTTATCAATTATAATTCTTTAATTTTTAGAGATATTGATAATTTAAGAATAGGTTTCGGTTATTAAAAAACTGATTAAAAGAAAGAGAGAAGCAATCATCAAAAATAAGAATATTCCTCCGGGTAAAAAACTTAATAAACCAAATCCTCTTAATAAGTATAAAAGGATTGTTAGAGGAATAAAAAGAACTATTAATAGACGTAATTTTTTAGTTATTTTTTGAGTTTTTCTATTCATAGATATTTATCAATAATAAATGATTTTTATATTAACAACATTCTATATGACAAAGAGCATAATATTCAGGAGACAAATATTGACAAGCATAACTTTGGAGTTTTTCTGGGGATAAATTTTTGACAATCTGAGGATATTTTAAGGCTAAATGTGCATTTTCTAGCATCTCATAATAACCATATAAACCAGCTAATTGTTCTGGGGTTTCTGTGGAGAAAATATAGTTATGACATAAGGCTTTCTGACAATTTATTAGTTCTTTAACGGTAATCGGATTTTGTTGTAATTGATGAATTTCGTTTCTAATTTTATCTTCTACGATAGTCATTTTATCAGGAGATAAATAAGCGGAAATAGTAAATAAGCTAGAGTGTTTTTGTAGGGAAAAATCACAACTTATGTCTAATACTAAATGTTCTTCTTCTCGGAGTTTTCTGATTAGTCTTGAAGTTCTGCCTCCTGTTAATATTACTGATAACATATCAAGGGCGATCGCACCTTCTAGGTTATCAATACCAGCGCCAAGCCACCCCATAACGAGGCGTGAATGTTGAAGTCGGGGGAAAAATAGCTGTTGACGACGAATATCAATCATGGGTGGTTCACTATCAAATGTCACTTTAGGACATTCAGAACGAGTACTAAAATTTTGGAAACATTTTTCTACTAAAGAAATTGCTTTATCTTGAGTAATGTTACCAACTAAAACAACGGTCATATTTTCTGGTTGATAGTGCGTTTTATGATAACATCGCATCTGATTAGGAGTATTATTTAATAATAATGATTCTTCTCCTAAAACGGAACGTCCATAAGGATGATTGGGATAAATACTACTAGCGAGATGTTGAAGAATAATCCAATCATAGTCATCATTACTAGAGCGGATTTCTTCTAATACTACATCTCTTTCAAGGTAAAATTCTTCATCAGGTATTTCTGCTTGTAATAATATTTCCGCTAAATAAGGTAAAGTGTCAGGTAAATATCCAGAGGCGGTGGTTAAGTAAAAATGAGTATAATCATAACCTGTGGCTGCGTTGGAGTAACCTCCAGTATTTTCAATAATATAATCAAAATCTCCGGGTAATATATTTTTTGTCCCTTTAAAGATCATGTGTTCTAAAAAATGAGACATTCCAGACCACGATTGAGGTTCAGTAGTAACTCCTGCATTAACCCAAATATCAGCGACAACAACAGATGTAGAGGAAATTTCTTGATGTATTAAAGTTAAACCATTATTAAGGGAAATCCGATTAAGATGGTAACGGTAATTAGATTGAGGAGTAGTTTTGTTATATGTTGAGAATATCATATAAAGACATTGTTTTACCTTTCCTTAATCTTACCTTGAATATTAGAAAGAGATTAATTTTTTTTAGTGGAGTCAATAAAGTCGAATTTATAACCTACGCCTCGCACAGTAGAGATATAGGGAGGTTTATTAGGGTCAGAGTCTATTCTACGGCGAATTTGCCCGATATGAACATCAACCACTCGATTATCACCCATAGGGTTATTTTTCCAGACGTTATTAACTAAATCTTTTCGACGAAATACTTTACCTTGGTTAAGTGCGAGGAAATAAAGAAGATCAAATTCTAAACTGGTAAAAATTATTTCTTCATTATTGAAGATTATTTGTCGAGTTTCAGGATTAATAATTAAACTACCAAATTGTAGGATATTAATATCTGTAGAGTTAATTATTCGTTTGCGACGCAAAATAGCTTGTACTCTAAATTCTAATTCTTCTAAGTCAAATGGTTTGGTGAGGTAATCATCTGCTCCAATTAAAAAGCCTTTTTTCTTATCTTCAACATCAGTGCGACTGGTAAGCATTAAAATAAAAACATCGTTCTGATTCTGCATTTCTTGACAGAGATTATAACCGAGAGTATCGGGTAAATTTATATCAAGAATAACTAAATCTGGGCGAAAACGATTAAATATTTCTGTGGCAGTTTTTCCATCGGAGGCAGATTCCACAAGATATTGTTTTTGGGTAAGAAAACGACTGATTAAATTGCTAATGTGAATATCATCATCAACGATTAGAATTTTAGCTAAAGCTACTTCCATATTAGTTTTTGGTGGCGGTATTCATCAAAGTTTCAATATTTAATTTTATCAGGATAGATTTTAAAGATAAAGTAAAATAATCATCTAAAATTATCCTAAAAATTAAGGTACTGAGTTTAACTATAATATTATTTGTTAATGAGTGCAAATTAATCAAATTCATTTATTCAAGTTAAGGTTATTAATAATTATTGAGAATTGGAGGAATAAAACAAAAATGACTGAGTTAAATCCTTATGAACAATTAGGCCTTACAGAAAATGCTTCTTTTGACGAAATACAGGCAGCAAAACAAAATCTTAAGGAAAAATATCAAAATGATCCCCCAGCCATTGAAAGTATCGAAATTGCTTATGATGCGATTATTATGCAACGATTAAGACTCAGACAAGAAGGTAAAATTAAAGTACCCGAACAAATTAGATTTCCTGAAAAAATTATGGAAACTAAAAAAATATTAACTATCGAAAATAATCCCACAGCAAAAAAAGTTTCTTTATGGTTAAATGATTTATTAGATCAACCATCGGTGAAAGAAATTTCTCTTAACGGTATCGTTTTTCTTCTCTTAATTGCTATCAGTATTTTTAATACAAATAGTGAAATATTACCTCTTTTATTAACTGGTGGTGTGGGGACAAGTTTTTTTATTTTATATCGTAAAAGAAGATTGTTTTGGCGATCGCTAGGAATTACTTTTATTGCTTTTATTATTGGTGTTTCTTTAGCTAATATTTTATTTAATTTATCTATAGGAATTGGCTTAAATATTAGTTTAGGATCGGAACAATTTGCAACGTTATTTACTTTTTGTTTATTATGGTTAATAAGTAATTTTATTCGCTAAATAAATGTTAAAAGTTAATAATTTATAAATTTAACCTAATACCTAATATCTAATACCTAAAACCTATTTAAACTAATTATGAATTGAACCGTCAGGCATAATTGCACCTTTTAAATTAGTATTTGTGAGATTTACTCCTGTTAAATTAGCTTTTTCAAGGTTGGCATTTTTAAGATTAGCATTACTTAAATTAGCATAAACAAGAGAAGCATTAATTAAATTAGCATGGCGTAAGTCAGCATTACTTAAATTAACATGACTGAGATTTGCTTCGGCTAAATTAGCCTTTTCTAAGATCGATTCTGTTAAATCACTACCATCAAAATCTGCTTGATATAAATTAGCATTACTAAAATTTACTCTTTGTAATTTAGCATTGATTAACTGTGTTTGAGTTAAATTAGCATTAGAAAAATTAGTCAAATGTTTTTTACTTTTACTACTCAAATTAGCTAAATCTAAGTCGGCTTTGGTTAGATTTGCATTGTGAAAATTTGCCCCAGAAAGATTGGCTTGAATAAAATTACTTTCTGACAAATCTGCTTTTTCAAAATCACTTCTTTCTAAAATACTATGACTAAAATTACTATGATTAAGAGTTGCTTGTGAAAAATTTGCTTGACTAAGATTACTGTTTTTTAGATTAGTATGAGTTAAATCGGCTTTTCTAAAATCAGTTTTTCTAGCGTTAATTTTTTCTAAATTACTAAAAGTTAAATCAGTTTCTGAGAAGTTAGCTTTTCGTAAATTAAGATTAGTAAAATTAGTTTTATGTAAATTTGATTTGAATAAATTAGCTTTTTCTAAGTTAAACTTATTTTTGGGAAAATGATAGTTAGATAAATCACATTTTATACATTTATTTTCTTTTATTAATTGTGCAATATTATCTTTACTGTAAGCATTTGCATTAGGAATATAACTAAAATAAACTGTTATAATAGTTACTAAACATAAAGTTATTGATAGTAGTTGATTTTTTTTGCTCATAGGAAGAATCTCAAAAAATTAATGAGGTAAATAAGTTAATAATAGGAATCTTAAATTATATGTGAGAAACTATAAATCAGAGAAAAGAATTGACCGTTGATGATGAACAATTGATAATTAACTTCTGAGAATAAATTTATTCAATAATTCGATAGTCACAACTTTGATAAGATAACTATTATTACATTTTCAAGCTGATTATAACCTCCCAAGGAGATAAAAACAATTGCTAATTATTAAATATCAATTATTGTGTTATGTTTTTAAAGAATATTTATCTTAGTTATTTTCGTAATTATATTCAAGAAGAAGTTAATTTTCATAGTAATAAAATAATTATTTTAGGGAATAATGCTCAAGGTAAATCAAATTTATTAGAAGCGATTGAATTACTATCAACATTAAAAAGTCATCGTACCAGTAGAGAACAAGATTTTGTCTATAAAGATCGAGTTTATGGTCAAATAAAAGCTAATATTAGTCGTAATTTTGCTGATTATGATTTAGGTATAATGTTACCATTTAAAGGTAGAAGAGAGTTAACTTTAAACTATGAGAAATTATCTCGTAATTTAGATTTTTTAGGTATAGTTAATACTGTTTTATTTTCTAGTTTAGATATAGATTTAGTAAGAGGTTCGCCTGAATATAGAAGAAATTGGGTGGATAATCTTTTAGTACAATTAGAACCAATTTATAGTTATATTATTAAACAATATTTGCAAGTTTTAAAACAAAGAAATGCCTTATTAAAAAGTTTTAAAACTCGAGGAATTATGACTTTTTCTAGTTTGTCAAAATCGGAAGAATTAGAATTACAATTATGGGATGATAAATTAGTAGAAACTGGTTGTAGAGTCATGAGAAGAAGAGGAAGAGTTTTAAGTAAAATAGAACCTTTAGCAAAATTATGGCATAATCAAATTAGTAATAAAACCGAAAAATTACAAATAATATATCTTCCAAATGTAGAATATAAAGAGAATGAAATAGAAGATATACAAAATAGAATTAGAGAAGAAATTAATCATAAACGAAATGCAGAAATTAGTTTAGGAAATACATTAGTAGGTCCTCATCGAGACGACATCGATTTTATGATAAATCAAGCTACCGCCAAAAATTATGGATCTCAAGGACAACAAAGAACGTTAGTATTGTCTTTAAAGTTGGGAGAATTGCAATTAATTGAACAAGTGGTAGGAGAAACTCCTTTATTATTATTAGATGACGTAATGGCGGAGTTAGATTTAAAACGGCAGCAACAATTATTGGATTCTTTAGGAAATCGTTTTCAAACTTTTATAACTACAACTCACTTGAATTATTTTGATAATAAATTATTACAACAAGCACAAATTATTGAAGTTGAAAAAGGAAAAGTGATTATATAATTTTAAATATCGAGATCAAACTTTTACAGATTCGGATTCTATAGTTTCTAATCCTGATACTTATTAAATTGATGTTCTAAAAGCGAAACAACTTTTATGGTTAATTATAATCCGAAAAACTTTTTAATTTTGGCGGTGGATGATAATGCTGTTAACAGAATTTTATTGGATAAATTATTAACAAAAGAAGGATATAATACTAAATTTTTTGCTAATGGTGAAGATGCCATGTCTTCTCTGGAAAAGATTAATCCTGATTTGATATTATTAGATTTAATGATGCCAAAGATTAATGGTTTAGAATTGTGTGAACAAATTAAATTAAATCCTCATTTCCAAGAAATTCCTATTATTTTTATAACTGCTAGTGACGATAAAAAAGATTTATTGAAAGCCTTTGATTTAGGTGCAGTAGATTATATTATGAAACCTTTTCATAATCAAGAATTATTGGCTAGAGTAAAAAATCATATGGAGTTAAAATTTACTAGAGATGAATTAAAAAAGGCATTAGTAGAATTAGAAAAATTAGCCAAAACCGATGAATTAACGGGTATATCTAACCGTCGTAATTTTCTTGCTTTAGCGCAAAGAGAATTTCACCTCGCAAAAAGACAAAAAAGAGTATTTTCCCTGCTTATTTTAGACATTGATTATTTTAAGAGAATTAATGATACTTATGGTCATCCTGTGGGAGACTATGTCATAATCTATGTGGCAAAAGAATGTGTTAAATGTTTGAGAAAAGAGGATTTATGTGCTAGATGGGGAGGAGAAGAATTTATTATTTTTCTTTCGGAAACTAATTTAAAAGAAGCGTTAATTGTGGCTAATCGTATCAGACGTAATATTGAAAATCAAAATATTGTCGTAGAATCTTATAAAATTAATGTAACGGTTAGTGTGGGAGTTTGTGCTTATGGTGATGAAGCTGAAAGTATAGATTATATTATTTCTTGTGCCGATAAGGCTTTATTAAAAGCAAAAAAGAATGGTAAAAACCAAGTTGTTACCATAAATAATTGTTAATTGTTAATTGTTAATTATTAATATTTAATTCTTAATATTCTCTTCCCATTTTCTAGGAGAAGATTGACGACGAATGTTGCGCCAGATTTGAGTGGCGGCCAAAGTACCATCGGCTACAGCAATAGATACTTGATTTAAACCTTTTTTCAAGTCACCTAATGCGAATATACGTTCATGGGTAGTTTGTGTCATATCATTAGTAATGAGGTTTTCGCCATCCCATTCTAAACCTTCAATAGCTTTTAAATAATGGTTATTATAAATCGAGCCCATATTAATTAAACCCGTTGTCGCTTCAATAAAAGTACCATCAGTTAATTTTATTCCTTGCATTTGATGATTTTCCCCCACAAAACCTGCGATGGCACTTTCATATAAAGGATAACCATATTCTGCTAATTTTTGTTTCATGTCATTGCTCACATTACATAAACCATGAGTTAAAACTGTAATATAAGGAGTAAACCAATTTAAGACAAAAGCAGCGTTAATTTGAGATTCTGTAGCGGCAATTAATACAGCTTTTTGATCCCACATATCGAAACCATCACAAATCATACAAACATGAAGAGTATAACCAGCATAATCATAGACATTTTGCATATCTTCAAGATGAGGTAAAACATCAATCACCCCTGAAGCCGCAATTAAATATTTACCCCGAAAAACAGGATAAACAGAGTCTTTTTTCCCAATTTTTACTTTTACCGCAAAGGTTTCACCCTCATCGGTAACATCTTCGACATAACCTCGTAAATGATCTGCACCCCAATCAATGGCTTGTTTTGTACCATGATTTAGTATATCTCTACCCGGTACATGAGGATCAATACCTAAATAATTACGCAGATCTTGCATCCATAGCGATCGCCCTTTACCTTTTTCGATAACAAGACATTTTAAACCATAACGAGCTAAATAAATAGCCGCCGATAAACCCCCCATGCCACCACCAACAACGATAGCATCATAAACCGTATCAATACGGGTATCAAAATTTTTACTAGATAGTTTCATAAAGAAGATTTCCTAATTTGATCAATTTACTGTTAATTATTACATAGGAGTTAGGAGATAAAAAGGAAACGGGAGATAAAAAGAATATTGAATAGTCTATAAACTCATTATTTGAAACCTGAAACCTGAAACCTGAAACCTGAAACCTGAAACCTGAAACCTGAAACCTGAAACCTGAAACCTGAAACCTGAAACCTGAAACCTGAAACCTGAAACCTGAAACCTGAAACCTGAAACCTGAAACCTGA
>NZ_JBGSUU010000043.1:0-17910 GCF_041753295.1 Geminocystis sp. | reverse complement strand
ATCCATCTCGAACTCGTGGGTGAAACGTATTAGCGGCGACGATACTTTTGGGGTAGCCCAAAGGGACAATAGTTCCATGCCAGCTTTAATCTTCATTCCATAATAAAATAAAAAAGCTCTAGGTTACTCTAGGGCTTTTTTATTTTGCTTTTTTTGTAACTAAATAATATCAAGTTGTATCTTTTAAGTCCTTTCTGTCTATCAGGATGTTTATACTAAATTCTTGTACAAAAGAGTGCTTTAAATGATATTTTTTTAGTCCTTATTTTATTGATAAATAATAGCAAAAATTAAGAACAGTAATTAATTTATTTTCATCACTTTTTATCATCTTTTCACTTTTTACAAGAATTACTTGCCATAGCTTCTTGTAAAACCTTACAGGCAAAATCAGTACAGCATCCACAATGATTAGAAATTTCCGTAACCTCCGACAGTTTTTCCAAAGATGAAATTCCTCGTTGTACGGCTTTATAAATATCTTTTTCTGTTATCCCATTACAAATACAAACGTACATAATAGATTCAACTAATTAAAATTAATCTTAATATTATTGCTAATATTTATCATTATTGCACAATTAAGCTATAATTAGCATAGATTAAATAATCAAATAATTAAGTGATATTACGATGGAAGGAAATTCAGAAGTTAAACTTCAGCTTAATAATGTATTAGAAAAAAAATTAACAGCAATTAATCAATTTTTTCTCCACGCTAGAATGTGTAAAAGTTGGGGATTAAATAAGCTAAATGAGTATGAATATCGTTACTCCATCAAATTGATGAAACAAGCAGATAAAATTATTGAGCGGATATTTTTTCTTGAAGGTTTACCTAATTTACAAAGTTTAGGTAAATTACTCATTGGTGAAAACGTATCAGAAATAATTTTTAATGATTTAACCATTACTACGGAAATCGCAGATACTCTTCGCCATTGTATTAATCTCTCTGAATCTTTACAAGATTATGTTAGTCGAGATTTATTGACAAATCTATTAGAAGAAACAGAGGAAGAAATTGATTGGTTAGAGTCTCAACATTGGTTAATCGCTAATTCTGGTTTAGAAAACTATTTACAATCAATGATTTAATTTTATTTTAGGAGAAATTTGATGAAAGGGAACAAAAAAGTTACTAAGCAGCTACAAAAATTGTTACGGGGTGAATTAGCTGCTAGAGATCAATATTTTATTCATTCTCGGATGTATGATGATTGGGGATTAACAAAACTTTATGTTCGTATTGTTCATGAAATGCAAGATGAAACCCAACACGCAGATATGTTGATTAAACGCTTATTATTTTTAGAAACTATCCCTGATTTATCTGAACAAGAAGCCTTAAAAGTGGGCTCTAGTGTACCAGAAATGTTGCAAAATGATCTTGATGTGGAATATAAGGTTATTGGTGATTTAAAAGAGGCGATCGCTATTTGCGAACAAGAACAAGATTATCAAACAAGAGAATTATTACATATAATGTTACAAGACACTGAAGAAGATCATGCTTACTGGTTAGAGAAACAATTAGGATTAATCAAGAAAATTGGTTTATCCAACTATTTACAATCTCAAATGTAAAAAATCATTGATAATTTATTATTTAATTAAAATATAATATTTTGTGAGTAAAATACAGTAAATCATTAATCTAATAGGGTTTACTGTATTTTTTTTTGCTCAAGTAAAAGTTAGAAAAATAATTATCAGAATGTTAAAGATCAAAAAACGTATTGAAGAAATAGTTTGACTAATATTTGGCTTTTGACTCAAAATTGTGGACTTTATTGATGATTGTTAATCTGAAAATCACCTAATTACTAACGATTTAAAAATTGTTGGGCATGAAAACGAGCATATCTACCTTCTTGTTCTAATAATTGTTCATGATTACCAGATTCTACAATTATACCTTGTTCTAATACCAAAATTTTACTAGCTTTTCTCACTGTAGCTAAACGATGGGCAATTACAAAAACAGTACGTTGTTCCATAATTCTTTCTAAGGCTTCTTGTACAAGGGTTTCTGATTCTGAGTCTAGGGAAGATGTGGCTTCATCTAAGATTAAAATTTTCGGATTTAAAAATATAGCCCGTGCGATGGCAATTCGTTGTCTTTGCCCTCCAGAAAGACTAATTCCCCTTTCTCCGACATAAGTATAATATCCTTGAGTCAAAGTAGAAATAAATTGATGAGCATTGGCAATTTTTGCGGCTTTTTCTACGTCTTGAATATCAAAATTAGTGACACCAAAAGCGATGTTTTCAGCGATAGTACCTGAGAATAAATTAGTGTCTTGAGGTACAATACCAATTTGTTGTCTTAGGCTTTTTATGGTGACATCTTTAATGTTAATATTATCGATTAAAATTTCCCCTGATATAACATCATAAAAACGAGGTAATAAATTAATTATGGTACTTTTTCCTGCTCCAGAAGTACCGACTAAGGCAATTACTTCACTTTGTCTTGCAGTTAAATTAATATTTGTTAAAACAGGTTGATCAGCATTATAAGCAAAACTTACGTTACGATATTCCACCAATCCATTAATATTTGATAACTCAATAGCATCAGATTTTTCAATAATTAAAGGTTGGATTTCTAACAACTCATAAATTCGCTCAATAGAGGCTTGTCCTTGTTTAAATTCATTATAATTATTAGTAGTAACAGAAATAGGATCAATTAGTAAAGCAACGGCGGCGATATAACTAACAAAATCTGTACCTGTCATGTTTTGTTCGGAAATTTGCCATGCACCTAAAAAGAAGAGAAAAATGACACTCATGGCTTCTAAGAAACCGACAACTACAAATTGAAGTGCTTTAATTTTCTCTGCTGATAATTTACTTTTGCGATTATTTTCAGCTTCTAAAGCAAAACGATTAATTTCATATTCTTCTGCTGTAAATGCTTGAACTAATCTAATACCAGAAAAAACCTCTGTAACTAAAGCAGATAAATTAGAAACCCGATTTTGGCTCTTTCTCGTCAATTCTAATAGTTGAGCACCAAATAAAGTAATTAAAACTGCCATAATTGGAGCAACAATAAAAGTAGCAATAGTTAACCGCCAATTAATATAAACCATATATCCTAAAACCACAATTAATTGAAGAATACTAGGTATAAATTGCTGAAAAATTTTATTAATAACTTCTCCAATTCTATCTATATCTTCCGTTAATCTATAAGCTAAATCTCCTGTTTTTGCTAGTTGAAAATAGTTTAAACTTAATGACTGTAAATGACTATACACTAACTTGCGTAAATCGAGGGAAATTTGTAAGGCGGCTTTTGCCATTAAAGTATCTTGCCCATATTGCACAACACCTCTAAGAAGAAATACAATAGCAGCAATACCAGCAAAATAGATAATAGAGTTTATATCGCCTTTTCCTACATATTCAGCCATACGCCCTGCTAACCATGCTAGGATAGGCCAAAAGATAGTAAAACCAATAGTACAACTAAATGCTAAAGAGATAGTTTTGCCTTCTCGACGAAGATATGGTAGTAAATAATTAGATTTAGATGGTAATTTCAAGATATTTATCGTAATAACTCAACTTTTCTGAAGTTTACCTGAAAATGTCCTTAAAAGTAAATCTAAAACCTGAAACCCAAAACAATGATAAATTAGTAACTGTATTTTCATAATCTAATCTTCAGACATATCAAAAATGGTTAATACATTACAACAATCTCAAGATGACAAAACTATTGTCAAAAATTACTTTAATGCTACTGGCTTTGATCGCTGGCGCAATATTTACGGCGATGGAGAAGTAAATAAAGTACAATTGGACATAAGAACAGGACATCAACAAACTATTGATACCGTCGTGGGTTGGTTAAAAAACGACGAAAATTTATCCGAATTATCTATTTGTGATGCTGGTTGCGGTGTTGGTAGTTTAACGATACCTCTAGCCCAAGAAGGAGCAACAGTTTATGCTAGTGATATATCTTCTAAAATGGTGGGAGAAGCTGCACAGAGGATAAAACAAGTAATGACGAATCCCCGTAATATTAGGTTAGGAGTGCAAGATTTAGAATCCATTAGGGGTGAGTATGACACCGTTATCTGTTTAGATGTCTTAATTCATTATCCCAAGGAGGAAGCCGCAGACATGATTAAACATTTATCATCTTTAGCTAAATCTCGTTTAATTCTTAGTTTTGCGCCGAAAACTTTTCTTTTAACTATTTTAAAGCGTGTTGGTGAGTTTTTTCCAGGACCTAGCAAAACTACTCGTGCTTACCAACATAGAGAAGAAGATATTATTAATATTCTTACCAGTAACGGTTTTAAAATTAAACGCACAGGTATGACAAGTACAAGTTTTTATTATTCTCGTATTTTAGAAGCAGTAAGATAATTAAAATTGAAAATATGACATTAAATGATAGGCAAAATCAGGGGTTAAATTTAGCCTTTTTTGTAAATCAGCTATATGGCGATAATTACCATTATTTTCTCTTTCAGTAATCATTTTTTTTGCGGTATCTAAATTCAAATTAGGAATAGTTATTAATTGATTTAAACTAGCGTTATTGGGGTTAATTTTAGCAGGAAAATAAAAACTATCAGAAGCATAGTAAGCAAAATAAACAATTGGTTGCCAAGACTGAATTTTTAACACCGAAACTCCTAAAGCTGAAGCTAAATCTTCTAAGCATAAAAAATGTATGCCTGAGTTAGTTATTTCCACTAAATTTCTCGCTTGAGTGATAGATATTCCGGGTAATCTTAACCAATCATCCACTGAAGCTAAATTAGCATCAATTTTTATCCCTAATTCGGCGGCAATTTTTATTTCTATATCCGATTGAAAACGATAATAAGGGTTAGCTTGAATTTTTTTGATGATAGTTTGTCGAGAAACATTCATTTTCTGACTCACTTTTTTTGCTGATGATAGCCATGTAAAAAATGTCATAGAATCTTACCTATTTGATTTTCTGTTGCAATTTATTACGAAATCATGCAAAAGTTACCATCTTAAGGCAAATTAAATAGTAATTTAAACCTAATTGTATCAATTTATTGTCAGGAGTTTTTAAATTATGTCTATTTCCGAGACTCAAGTTTTTGTAGCTTTAATTATTGCTCTTATTCCAGGTATTTTAGCTTTTCGTTTAGCTACTGAACTATATAAGTAAATAAAACTAAACATTTAATTTCTGTTTTCAGAATTTATTTACAGTGTGACGATTTCCTAAAGGTAGGAGGTAATGAGTAGTTAATTTTAATTATTCAAATCCTACCTAATTTTATGGAAATAAAATCAATTTATCTTACTTTTTGGAAGTTTAATTATGGTGTCTGATTTAAGGAATAATAATAAAATCGGTACTCTTTATGGTGTTAGTGTTGGTACTGGTGATCCTGAATTAATCACCATAAAAGCATTAAAAATATTACAAAATACGAAAATTATTGCTTTTCCTAAAGGTATTCATAATCAAAAAGGTGTAGCAGAAACAATTATTCAAGAATATTTACAACCCCATCAACAAAAATTGTCTTTATCTTTTCCTTATACTTTGTCTCAAGAAACCCTTTGTGTGGCATGGGAAAAAGTCAGTTTAGAAGTTTGGCAATATTTAAAAAAAGGCGAAAATGTAGCTTTTGCTTGTGAAGGTGATATTAGTTTTTATAGTACTTTTACTTATTTAGCTTTAACTTTACAAAAATTACATCCTGAAGTCAAAATCGAGCGTATTGCGGGGATTTCTTCACCGATGGCGGCAGCTTCAGCTTTCGGTTTACCCTTGACAATGCAGGAAGAAAAATTAGTTATTTTACCCGCACTTTATTCCCTTCAAGAGTTAGAATTTGCCTTAGATTGGGCAGAAATAGTGGTATTAATGAAAGTTGCTTCAGTTTATGCCCAAGTATGGGATATTTTGGCAAAAAGAGATTTATTTAACTATGCTTATTTAGTGGAAAAAGCAACTACTAATCAAGAAAAAATTTATACTTCATTAAGAAATTATCCAAATTTAAAATTGAGTTATTTTTCTATCTTAATCATTTCTCAGAGAAAACACTTAGTTAGTTATCAGTAATAATACGACAAAATAACATAAACTTTATCAAATCTTTAAGTAAATATAGGTAAATAATTTTGCAAATCTGGGTAAGATGTGATTTAAGATCTTAATGAAATAGTTTCTAACTATATGGACAATCAAATTTTAAATAATTTAGAATTTTTACCGTTTTTTTTTCATGCTCTATCTGATCCTATTCGGCTTAATATTTTAGAAAGCATAGGTAATCAAGAAATTTGTGTGGGTGATCTTTGTAAAGTGTTAAATTTAAAACAACCAAAATTATCTTTTCATCTTAAAATCCTTAGAGATTCTGGTTTTGTTAACACTAGACAGGATGGACGTTGGATTTATTACCGTCTAAATAAGTCTCGGTTTGAAGTACTAAAACAGTATATAGCTAAATATCAACATAATTCTTTAGAGCAAAACTTTTATCAAGAAAATATTATTGCCTAACTTCCGTCATAGTTAACAAAATTATAAATCATCACAAAGATGCGCAAGTTAAGCAACATAATATTGTCACTGAAGCCATCATTAAAAGTTATCAAAAATCTGATAAAACCATATCTAAATGTGTTAATTTATAATTCATCATTAATTAATTTATCCTTAAAAAATAAACCGTCAAATTTGGATAAAATAAAAAAAACTAAAGTATAAAAATCGTGCAGCTTAAACAAGTAATTATTGCCTATAAAGCAGGGGATAGAGATAGTAAAGCATGGGCGGAAAGATGTGCTAAAGAATTAGAAGCTCGTCAATGTCAGGTATTATTAGGACCTAGTGGGGTAAAAGATAATCCTTATCCTGTGTTTTTGGCTTCGGCGACACAAAAAATTGATTTAGGCATTGTTTTAGGCGGTGATGGTACTATTTTAGCGGCTGCTCGTCATTTATCCCCCGAAGGAATTCCTATTTTAGCGGTTAATGTAGGGGGACATTTAGGCTTTTTAACTGAGCCTTTTTCCTTATTTCAAAATACAGAAAACCTTTGGTATCGTCTCGAAAATGATTTATATGCCGTAGAAAGACGAATGATGTTAGAGGCTCAAATTTGGGAAAGAAACAAAAAAGAGATTGAACCTGTAAGCGATCGCTTTTTCTGCTTAAATGAGATGTGTGTAAAACCTGCTTGTTTAGATAGAATGCCCACATCTATCCTTGAAATGGAAGTAGATGGGGAAGTAGTTGATCAGTATCACGGAGATGGTTTAATTGTCTCTACCCCAACAGGCTCAACTTGTTACACCGCTTCAGCTAATGGTCCTATTATACACCCCGGTATGAGTGCCATCGCTGTTACTCCTATATGCCCTTTAAGTTTATCTAGTCGCCCTTTATTGTTACCTCCTCGCTCAGTTGTCAGTATTTGGACATTGGGAGATTTCGAGTTGAATAATAAATTATGGATGGATGGAGTTTTAGCCACTTCAATTTGGCCTGGGCAATGGGTAGCAGTAAAAATGGCAGAATGTCAGGCAAAATTCATCATTTTGAGAGAATCCCATTCATTTTATAAAACCCTAAGAGAAAAATTACAATGGGCTGGGGCAAGAATTTATCATGAAAATAATCATCGTAATTAGGAGTATTACAAAAACGTGAGGATAGAAGACAGGAGAAATAGTTATAAATCAAGCTATCAATCTTAGCCTTAATAATAATTACAAAAATATTTTATTGAGAGAATAATATTAAACTAAAGAATAAATCTTGCCGTCTATGAGAATACGACTTATACCTTTAGCCTGTAAAAATGATGAGGTTTTTTGTAAAATTCTACCGTCTGGCACTTTTATCACTTTCCCTTTACGGGTGCTGTGAGTGCTTTTAGCATCGCAAAATCTTTTAGCCACTCGATGATTATCAAAAACAGGTAAAGTACGTTGCCCAGTTTCAGGTGCTGGTATTTTACCTAAATCAGCAAATTCTCTCAGAGGTTTTGTAATTAATTCTGAGTAACGATCAATCACAAGATAACAAACTCTGGGAAATATAGCTTTTGCTAAGGGTAAAACTTGTAACTGTTCGGTAGAGACATTCTTTTTAACAACTAATTGTATTTCATCATCGTCATCATCGTCATCATCGTCATCGTCTTCATCTTCCTCCATTGCTTCTCCAAACATAGCAGCTAAGGCATTAACTGATTCTATATCATTTTCTGGTTCTAATTGTTCTTCCAATTCTTCATCATCAATGATTGTTTCTGTTTCTATTTCTGTATAACTAATAATTTTTTCCGAAAATTCAGATTTTTGAAATATATTAGGACTTATTTCTAATTCTTCTTCAGTTTCTAATACATAATTATCTAATTCCGATTCTATTTTTTTAGTATTTTTGAGAATAGGTTTATTAATATTTAAGTCTGAGGACAAATTTTCTTCTTTGATGGTTTCTATTCTTTCCGTCTCAATAATAATATCTTCTTCCGTATCTATCACTATCTCTAAGGAGGGTGATTCTTCCTTCGGAATAAAAGTTAATTGTGTTAATGAATCGTTGCCACTAGACACTTTCGTGGTACGAGCTAAACGCTTTTCTTGTATCAAATCTTCATATTCAAGTTCTGATAAACTGATTTTGAGAAAACGACTAATAGTTGAACTACTTACACCAAAACGAACCGCTAATGTCGAAGTTGTTTCTTCTGTGTTGCGATATAGTTCTAAGATTTCTTGGCGATCGCCATCAGACAATTTTCTCGGACTCATATCAATTACCCGTTAATGTAGTCAAACTAAAACTAACTTAGCCATTATTAATGTGACTTATGTTGGTGCTATTTGTCAAGAATAGTTGAAATAAGAATAACACTTAAGAGTAAATTTGGGGTATGTTGCTTATGGATTAATTTGTTTTAACCATTGAATGTGGATCTAAAATTAATTAATCAATCAAAACTTTTGTCTTTGACGATAAAAATTATCTCTATCGCTTATGTCTCTTTTAAATTTTCAACCTGCAATCTTAGTCTTAGCTGATGGTACATCCTATGAAGGTTATGCTTTTGGTGCAAAGGGTACAACTTTTGGTGAAGTAGTTTTCAATACTGGTATGACAGGTTATCAAGAAGTCATGACAGATCCTAGTTATAGCGGACAAATCGTAACCTTCACCTATCCAGAATTAGGCAACACGGGAGTTAATGCCGAAGATGAAGAATCTTTTAAACCTCACATCAAAGGTGTTATCGCCCGTAACATTACCGAAAAACCTAGTAATTGGCGATCAACTCAATCATTACCAGACTATTTAAAACAACATAATGTTGTCGGAATTTATGGCATCGACACTCGCAACTTAACACGCCGTTTACGTTCATCAGGAGCGATGAATGGGGCTATTTCTAGTGAAATATTAGATCCTGATCAATTATTGATTCAACTTCAAGCAGTGCCTTCTATGGCAGGTTTAAATCTTGTTAAAGAAATAAGTACAAAAGAAGTTTATGAATGGACAGAACCCACCAATGCACAATGGGAATTTAGTCATCGAACTAATTTAGAAGCCGAAAAATTCACCGTTGTAGCCATCGATTTTGGAATTAAACGTAATATTTTACGCCGTTTAGCAAGTTATGGTTGCAAAGTGATTGTAGTTCCCTCAAACACTTCCCCTGAAGAAATCCTCAAATATAATCCCGACGGTATTTTCCTTTCTAATGGACCTGGAGATCCTTCCGTAGTAGCAGAAGGAATTAATACCGCTACGGCTTTATTAGAAGCAAAAAAACCAACTTTCGGCATTTGTATGGGCCATCAAATTCTTGGTTTATCTTTAGGCGCACAAACTTTTAAATTAAAATTTGGTCATCGGGGGTTAAATCAACCTTGTGGTTTAAAACAAAAAGTTGAAATTACCAGTCAAAATCACGGTTTTGCTGTGACAGAAGAATCTTTAGGGGAAGATGTAGAAATTACCCACTTAAACTTGAATGATCGCACAGTGGCAGGATTAAAACATAAAACTTTACCCTTCTTTTCTGTACAATATCACCCTGAAGCCAGTCCAGGTCCTCATGATGCCGATTATTTATTTGAGCAATTTGTGAAAATGATGCGCGATCACAAACAATAAGTAATACCTGAGTTCAGTATAAAATTTTTGGTGGTGTAAAGGTATCGGGTATCAGGTGTTAGGAATTAGGTTAAAGAATGCACAAAAAAATGTTTTAATTGATTTTTTTATCTTAAACCTGAAACCTGAAACTTACCTCAATCGGATATTCAAAGCATCCAACGGAGGTAAGTAATCGGAAATAGGGAATAATAAAGATTTGAAAAGGATTAAAGGAAAATTTAGGGATAAATTTGAGTAAATAACTACCATAAATCAATTTGACTAATGGTTAAGTTAATTCTTCTTTATTATCTCCTATCTCCTGTCTCCTGTCTCCTATTAGATACTTTAATTGATAACAGTTTCCCCCTCTACTGGTTCATCTTTAAACACTAATTTTAATAATGGAGGAGCAATAAAAGTCGTAGCAATTACCATCACAATGATAGCTGCATCCGTAGCTGGATCTAATGCACCACTAGCCGAACCAACACCCGCAAACACTAATCCGACTTCTCCTCTAGGAATCATACCAACTCCGATAGCAAGTTTATTGAGGGTTGGTTGTCCCCACACTGTATAACCAGTAACTACTTTACCAATAATGGCGACTAGGATCAAAAAAGAAGCAATAATTAAACCTTCACGATTAGTAGGAATGGCAGGGTTTAAAACGCTTAAATCAGTTTTTGCACCCACACAAACGAAGAAAATGGGGACAAAAATATCCGCAACAGGAATAATTTGTTTTTCTAATTCTTTACGTTTTTCAGTTTCTGCTAATACTAAACCTGCGGCAAAAGCACCTAAAATGGCTTCTAATTGAATCACGTTGGCGATGTAGGCAAGAATAAAGGCGAAAATAATACCAGTAATTAAGATACTACCTCTAGTTCTCATTCCATCAACCATACTAACTATCCAAGGGCTAATTAATCGACCTAGTAAAATTGTACCGATTAAAAATGTGGCTGCGGTAATAATTAAATAAACTATTTGACTTACTTGCACTTCCCCAGTTTTCGCTAAACTTGCCACCACCGCTAAAACGATAATCCCTAAAATATCATCTAACACCGCCGCACCAATGATGATTTGTCCTTCTTCTGAGCTTAATTTTCCTAACTCAGCTAATACTTTTGCAGTAATACCTATACTTGTAGCTGTTAAAGCAGCCCCTGCAAATACCGATGGCACTAAGGGAAGATGGAAAATGTATAATAAGCCTAATGTACCCAAGATAAAAGGTACAGCAACCCCTACTACAGCAACGATAGCGGCGGAAGGGCCAACTCGAATTAACTCTTTTAAATCAGATTCTAAGCCGATTTCAAACAATAAGATAATAACCCCTAATTCTGAGAGTACGGAAATTACTTCACTCATGCTATGAAATACTGCTTCTTCTGTACTCGGAGTTAAGTTAGCAGTGTTTTGTAATAGTTGAATTATTAGAGAATCTTCCGCACCTAAACCACCTTCAGGAAAAACTAAGAATTTGAAGGCAGAAACACCGATAATAACACCACCGACTAATTCTCCTAACACCGCAGGAAGTCCGATACGAGAACATAATTCGCCTCCTAGTTTACTGGCAAAGTAAATCATTACCAAACTTAATAATACACCAGCTAAAATCAGAGAAGGATCTGCTGTTTCCGTTTCCGTAGCTATTGCTAAAACAGGATAAAACCCAGTCATAGATATTAATTAATTTTTAGTTTATGTTTGTTTAATCTATACCTTATCACAAGACAATTAACAATCGATTTTTGTCTATCGAAAAGTTATCAACTATTTATAATTAGCTATATAGAATAAAATCCAGTAAATTTTTTTTCGAGCTACTGGTCTATCAACTTAGAAATGATGGATAAAATAATTCTCTAAAGTTGATAATTATACTAATCTGTTCCTCAAAACAAAATTGATGCCCCACTACTTAGATTACTTATAATCGTGAATCTCTTTGATTTGCTGTTAAATAAACTTTTTTTTACAACATTATAATTTACTTATAATAATCCTGAAACCCAAAACTTATCCTTGTCACTTATAGCTTTTCACCAAAGCCTATTTATGATAATTAATTAACTACAATAATATTTAGAATAAGATTTTTTCAGAAAAACGTAAAATATTACCAATGTTTGTTACAATTTGTTAAAGGGCATCAATTTTTCATGGGAAGGTGTTTACATTTTCTCCCAAATTACCTCAGTCGATGTCTATGATCTCTATGGTGAAATTGAGATAAATTAGTAAACTTTGTAAGTAAACTGAAAAAAAACTGATTCCGTTTACTCATCGCTATCTCAAAGGAAGAGTATCTTTAGAAGTAAGAATAGGAAAGTAAGGACTAATACTATCAATAAATGATGGAATGTTTAGTCAAGTGTGTATCATTAATGTCAACCCCTTACCGTTACCAGTTTTGCTTCTCGTGATTGTTTTCCCCTTCATCTGTCGAGACATTTTAAGTTAAACAATTCATATTTAATCATACAGATGACAACTTCTTTCGCAAGTTTAGGACTTTCAGAATCTCTCGTTAA
The DNA here is from genome assembly GCF_041753295.1 of Geminocystis sp. Classification (NCBI taxonomy): domain Bacteria; kingdom Bacillati; phylum Cyanobacteriota; class Cyanophyceae; order Chroococcales; family Geminocystaceae; genus Geminocystis; species Geminocystis sp. The sequence continues at coordinate 5,214 of NZ_JBGSUU010000043.1, read as the reverse complement.
TCAAGTAGAAACTTTAGGTTTTACTACTCCCACAAAAATTCAAACTTTAGCTATTCCTGAATTGATTTTAGGACGTGATGTAGTGGGACAATCACAAACTGGTACGGGCAAAACTGCCGCTTATTCTCTTCCTATTTTAGATCGAATTGATCGCAATGCAAAAGAGGTTCAAGCATTGATTTTAGCTCCTACTAGAGAGTTAGCTCAACAGGTAGCAGAATCTCTCAAGGATTTAATCGGTAAAGAACGTATTTATGTTTTAACCGTTTATGGTGGACAATCTATGGAGCGTCAAATCCGCTTTTTAGAAAAAGGTGCTCATATTGTTGTGGGTACTCCCGGTCGTATTATTGACTTATTACACCGCAAACACTTAAAGTTAGATCAATTAAAATATGTGGTATTAGATGAAGCTGATGAAATGTTAAGCATGGGCTTCATTGATGACGTTAAAGAAATTCTATCTACCACTCCAGCTACTCGTCAAACTACTTGTTTCTCTGCAACAATGCCTCGAGAAATTAAACAATTAGTTAATGAGTTTATGAAAGATCCTGTTAGTATTACAGGAGAAAAACCTCAAGATACTCCTTCTCGTATTGACCAAGTAGTTTATATGGTCCCTCGTGGTTGGTCAAAAGTTAAGGCAATTCAACCTATTTTGGAAATTGAAGATCCCCAAACTGCCATTATTTTCGTTCGCACTAAACGGACTGCCTCAGAAGTAACAGCTAAGTTACAAGAAGCTGGTCAAAGTGTGGATGAGTATCACGGCGATTTAAGCCAACAACAACGGGAGCGTTTAATTCAACGTTGGCGTGAAGGCAAAGTGAAAGTTGTGGTAGCCACTGACATTGCCGCTCGTGGTTTAGATGTCTCAGACTTAACCCACGTTTTTAATTTCGATTTACCTGATAACAGCGAGACTTATATTCACCGTATCGGGCGTACAGGAAGAGCAGGAAAAGAAGGGAAAGCTATTGCTTTAGTTGAACCTAGCGATCGCCGTTTATTGCGTCAAATTGAGCGTCGTGTAAATCAAACCATCAGAATTGAGCAAATACCTAATCGTTCAACGGTGGAAGCCAAACGCATGGAAAAACTCACAGAAAAAATTAAGGAATCCCTTGCTGGTGAAAGATTAGCTTCTTTCTTACCCTTAATTAAAGAGTTACATGGGGAATATGAGCCTAGTGCCATCGCCGCAGCAACATTACAAATTTTATATGATGCTAATTGCCCTGCTTGGTTACAACAAGATTGGGAAGTACCGACAGAGTCTTCTTTGAAACCGAATATCGGCGGAAAAGGTAAGCCTTCTTCTGGACGCAAATATGGCAGTCGTGGTAGTGGTAGTTATGAACGGAAACAAGCCTTTGGTGGCGGTGGTAGTGCTAAACCTAAACGTAATTATGATCGCCCTGTAAAAGTAAGATAAGATTTTCTGTGATCATAAATGATAAGTAATAAGTAGAATATTAAAGGGCGTAACAATAATTTATGTCCTTTTTTTTGCTCAAATTTTGGTCATTAAAGATGAAGTTATTAACCAATGCAGATTTTCCAGACACAGCTTTTATTGCTGAAAATGCTTCGGTGATGGGAGATGTCACGATGGGAATCGGCTCAAGTATTTGGTATGGTGCGGTAGTTAGAGGGGATGTTGAAAAAATCGTGATTGGTGCTTATACTAATATTCAAGATGGTGCAATATTACATGGAGATCCCGATAAATTAACAATTTTAGATGATTATGTTACCGTTGGACACCGAGCTGTTATTCATTCAGCACATATCAAAAAAGGTTGTTTAATTGGTATTGGAGGGATAATTTTAAATGGTGTTACAGTGGGTGAAGGTTCAATTATTGGAGCTGGTTGTGTTGTAACAAAAGATGTTGAAACTCGTTCATTAATGATGGGTATTCCAGCTCGTAAAATAAGAGATGTTAGCGAGAAAGAAGCGGAAGATTTAATTAAACACGCTATTAAATATCACGAATTAGGATTATCTCATCGAGTTTTGTTATCAAAAATTCCTGATTAATCATATTTATTTCTGTTTGTATTTGTTTATTTTTCGCCACCATTTTTCATTTACGCCGAACACAAAGTGGCATAGTGCGATCGCCATTACAGTTTTTGATCATAAATTACCATTTGATCAGATAAAATGTAAAATCTAAGATAGATTATCAAATTAAGCTAATCATGAAAATCAAAGTTATCATACACAAAGCCGAAGAAGGCGGTTATTGGACAGAAGTGCCATCATTACCCGGTTGCATTACGGAAGGAGATACTTATGATGAATTAATAGCGAATATAAAAGAAGCAGTGGAAGGTTGTTTAGAAGTAATCGCAGAGCGTAATATTAAGAGTCAAGCTACATTAACAGAAGTTACTATATGAAGTCTGTTTCTGGGAATAAATTATCTAAAATAGTGCAAAAATATGGCTGGGTTTTAAAGCGTATTAAAGGTAGTGATCATATTTTTGAAAAAGAAGGATTAGAAACAACTTTATCAATACCGATTCATAGCAATAAAGATCTGAAAATTGGCACTCTTAAAGCTATTTTAAAACAAGCTAATTTAACTGAAGATGATTTGTTTTAGGTGCGATCACTGAAGTGGTATTGCTCGATCAAACTTCATCTTGATTAATATTATAAATTAGATATTTTCATAGTGATATTTACAGGCAATGATAATAATTTCTGTATCTGTTACTTGATAGACTAATCTATGTTCTTGAGTAATTCTTCTTGACCAATATCCGCTTATTTTATGTTTTAATGGTTCTGGTTTTCCTAAACCACTAAAAGGAGAATGATCAATATCTTTTAAAAGAGTAATAATTTTTTTGTAGATTTTTTTATCATCAGAAGCCCATTGATTAAAGTCATCAAAAGCCAAAGAATGAAATACAATTTTTCTCTTCATTCTAATTCTTCTAATAAAACCTCAACTAAATTTTTTCTTTGATTTACGTCATTTATCGCTTGGATAAGTCTATTTTTATTCGCTTCTGATTTACATAAATAACCAGTTTCATCGACTTCATATATAATAATTTCTATTTCTTGATCTCCATAAAGTGTTTTAATTCCATCAAGAATTTTTTGATTTAATTCACTGGCTTTTAAACGATAAGTTGTTTGCATTTTTTTGTTTTATTTTGTTACAACCATGTCAATTATAGTTGATTTTTTAAGGGGTTCGATCACGAAGTGGCTCGGCTCGATTGATCTTCCTCAAGTTATTCATAGTTAAAGTACCTTTATTTATGGTAAGGTGTAATAATTAATATTATAGTTACCTTTTTTCTTTCAAAAAACAGTGAAGGATTGGACAAAATTAATCGAAGAAAATCTATATACACAGAAAAACAGTGTTGTCAAAATCAACATTGACAAATCGACTATTGAATATTCTGAAAAGATAAAGCAAAATAGGGTTTTAAAATCCTTAACAGGTGACGAAGAAATTGTAAGAGCATTTCTTATTGACCGGTTAGTAAATGAACTTGACTACAAACCAGAGAACATTGAAATTGAAAAAGAATATTCCGTAAAAGCAGGACATGGAAAACTAACGCCAAGAATTGACATAATCGTTCAAGACGACAAAGGCAATCCTTTCTTTTTCATAGAAGCCAAAGCACCAGACAAGTTTGAGAAAGACAAATCAGAAATTGAGGGTCAGCTTTTCTCATTGGCACAAGCAGAAGAAAAAGACTTTAAAACCAAAGTAAAATATTTGGTTTACTATACAGCCGACCTTCAAGAAGAGGGCATTTTAGATAAGGCTATAATCATTGACTTTGAGAAATATCGAAACTACACTGATTGGGAAAATGACGGCTTCATTTCAATAGGAACAGAGATAACCGCAGGTTACGGAGAACCGAAGAAACAACCTTTAATCAAAGGACACGAAAAACACGATTTAAGAACAAAAATCAATCGTGAAGAAATTGAAGGTTTGGGAAGAAACCTGCATAATGTTCTTTGGGGCGGTGGCGGAACAAACGACAGTGAAATTTTCTATTCGCTTGTAAATATCATTCTTGCCAAAATTCAAGACGAATATGAAAAAGAAGACGGAGAAGAATACGACTTTCAGATTTACCAATACGGCAACAATATTGAAGGAGCAACTAAAGCTTATGACAGAATAAACAGCCTTTACAAAAGAGCATTAAAAGAACAGCTAAATGTTTCCGAACAGCAAAAAATTGATGATGATAATGTAGTAAACAAAAACAAGTTCCCATTAAACAAACTCATTTACACGGTTCAGGCTTTAGAAAGTTTTTCCTTTTTAGAAGGTCGTAGTTCATTAGACGGCAAAGACATTCTCGGTGATTTCTTTGAAAGCATCACAAGAGACGGTTTTAAACAAAACAAAGGACAGTTTTTCACTCCTACTCCAATAGTTAACTTTTTGCTTTATGCTTTGCAACTTGACAAATTAGCCATTGACAGACTTAACAATGACCGTGAATTACCATTGATTATTGACCCATCAGCAGGAAGCGGAACGTATTTAGTAGAAGCAATGAAGCTCATTACTAAAGAAATAAAATACAAGCAAAAGGATAAACTCAAATCAAGCCGACAAATAAAACAGCGTTTTGAAGAACTTTTCACGCCTGATTATGCAGAGAACAAATGGGCAAGAGAATACTTGTATGGCTCTGAAATAAATTTTGATTTAGGAACAGCATCGAAAGTCAATATGATTTTGCACGGTGACGGCTCAACAAACATTTTTGTAAAAGACGGTTTGCTTCCGTTCCGTTTTTATGTAAAGGAAACATCGCCTAACTATTTAGAAACAGCCAATCCAGAACCTTTATACAACGAAAAAGAAGTAAACGCAAAATTTGACGTTGCTATAAGCAACCCGCCTTTCAGCGTTGATTTAGATACTCAAACTCAAAGAGAAGTAAAAAATGCTTTTATTTTTGGGGATAAAAAGAACTCCGAAAATTTATTCATAGAAAGATATTACCAGCTTTTAAAAGAAGGTGGCAGATTGGGTGTTGTTCTTCCTGAAAGTGTTTTTGACCTGAAGGGGTGACGAGCAGTTCAAAAGCTATATCTGGCAATTAATACGACCTTTTGACCTTACCATATAAATCGACAGTACCTCAAAATCTTATTGAGAATAGCCTTACTGTATATATTAAGATTTATGTTAAGTAACAT
>NZ_JBGSUU010000042.1:0-61349 GCF_041753295.1 Geminocystis sp. | reverse complement strand
TATCTCCTATCTCCTATCTCCTATCTCCTATCTCCTATCTCCTATCTCCTATCTCCTATCTCCTATCTCATATCTCCTATCTCCTATCTCCTATCTCCTATCTCCTATCTCCTATCTCCTATCTCCTATTCTTCTATCTCCTATCTCCTATCTCCTATATTTAATGTCTGTGCAAGATTTGACTATAATAAAGTTTAACGATTTGTTAAGTAAAAAAGAAAAAATATGTCTGTATTGGCAGCGATCATAGTTTTAGGTATTTTAATTGTAGTTCACGAATTGGGGCATTTTGGGGCAGCCAGATTTCAAGGTATTCGTGTCAATAAATTCTCTATTGGTTTTGGGCCAGCTTTATTTAAGTATGATGGAAAGGAAACAGAATACGCCTTAAGAATAATTCCCCTAGGAGGTTATGTCGGTTTTCCTGATGATGATCCTGATAGTAATATACCTTTAGATGATCCTAATTTACTGCGTAATCGTCCTGTTTTAGATCGTGCTATTGTCATCAGTGCAGGGGTAATCGCTAATTTAATTTTTGCATACTTTCTCTTAATCGGTCAATGTTTGACAGTAGGAATACAAGACATAACCTATCAACCCGGGGTTTTAATACCACAAATTTTGACGGAAGTACAATCCGCCGCCGCCACTGCTGGTTTACAAAATGGTGATGTAGTTTTAGCTATTAATAATCAAGTATTCGCCGCCGATGAAACTTCTATGGAATCCTTAAGAAAAACGATTCAAGATTCCCCTAATCAGAGTTTAAACTTCACAGTAAAAAGAGGAGAAGATACTTTTAATGTTGATATTACCCCAGAATTAGGCGACAACGGCAAAGGTAAAATAGGTGTAATGTTAGCGCCTAACGGAGAATTAATTAAACGTCGCCCTCGTGATATTATCGAAGCATTTACTGTTGGTGCGCAACAATTTGAACGTTATACTAAGTTAACGGTACAAGGTTTTGGACAATTAGTCACCAATTTTCAAGAAAGTGCAAAACAAGTAGCAGGTCCAATTGCAATTGTAGCGGTAGGTGCAGAATTAGCGAAAAATGATATTGGTAATTTATTTCAATTTGGAGCATTAATTAGTATTAACCTTGCCGTTATCAACATTTTACCTTTACCTGCCCTAGATGGTGGACAATTAGCATTTTTATTAGTAGAAGGCATTTTTGGTAAACCTTTACCTAATAAATTACAAGAAGGGATTATGCAAACAGGTTTAGTTTTATTACTTGGTTTAGGTATTTTCTTAATTCTCCGAGATACTGCTAATTTAGCCTTTTTTCAACAACTTTTTCCTCAATAAAAAATTTCTGCAACAGGGTTGAAAACTTTTCTTCTCTGTTGATTATTAAACTACATTTTTATGTTATTTTATAGAGATACTAATATATTTTTTTTGTGAGATTGTTAAAGATATTTTACAAATAAACAAGAAAGTCAAAGCATTAGCTTAATAATAGTGAGGGAGTTAATATTTTTTTGACTCCCAAAATAAGATGATATACTCATTTTTTCTGAGGAAAAGATACTATTAATTAAAGTAATTAACTTATTGAATTGAGAATCATGACTACTTTTAAAGTTTTAAATAAAAATAAAATTTATCTACGTTTAAAAGTTTCTCCACAACAGTTAGAAGAATTTTGTCAACAACATCAAATAGCAGAATTAGCTTTATTTGGTTCAGTGTTACGAGATGATTTCAATGAAAATAGTGATATTGATTTACTTGTATCTTATCAACTCACCGCCAAAAGGGGATTATTGGTAAAAATAGTAATGATAGAGGAGTTAAAAGAGTTATTTAAGCGTGAGGTGGATTTAGTAAGTAAAAAAGCCATAGAAAAAAGTAATAATTGGATTCGTCGTCAAAATATTTTAAATTCGGCTGAAGTTATTTATGTTGCGTGATAAAGAAGTTTTATTAGATATTTTTACTGCCATTACTCTTATTTTTCGATATATGAAAGATGTTGATTATGATAGCTTTCTGGAAAATACAGAAAAACAGGATGCAGTTTTAAGACGTATTACTATTATTGGTGAGGCAACTAAACGACTATCTCGTAATTTTCGAGAAGAGAATAATTCTATTCCTTGGAAACAAATAGCGGGGATGCGTGATATAATTACTCACGAATATGATGAAGTTGATTGCGATGAAATTTGATCAGTTATTACTGATGATTTACTAAAACTTTATGATTATATTAAGCCTTTAATTACCGTAGAATAAATCATAAAAATACTTAATAATCAAAAAGAATAAAAAACAAATTATTTAGCTACTTTTACTAATAAAATTACATTACTTATTACTTATTACTTATTATTTATTACTTATTATAATTATCCATTCCTACACATGAACATATTAAATTGCGATCGCCATAAGCATTATCAATACGCCCAACGGTAGGCCAAAATTTTGATTGTTGAGTATAAGTATCAGGATAAGCCGCCGATTCTCGACTGTAAGGATGACTCCAATCACTAGAAATAAGACTAAAAGCAGTATGAGGAGCATTTTTTAAAACATTATCATCTTTATTCATACTACCAGTTTCGATAGCTCGAATTTCCTCCCGAATGCTAATCATAGCATCACAAAAACGATCTAATTCTGGCAAAGATTCACTTTCTGTAGGTTCAATCATCATTGTACCACCTACAGGCCAAGACATCGTTGGCGCATGAAAACCATAATCCATTAAACGTTTAGCGACATCTTCCACCTCAATATGAGCAGTTTTCCGTAACGGGCGTAAATCGATGATACACTCATGGGCAACTAAGCCAGATTTACCCGTAAAAAGAATAGAATAATGGGGTGCAAGGCGATGAGCGATATAATTAGCGTTGAGAATGGCGATTTTTGTGGCATCGGTTAACCCTTCACTGCCCATCATAGCAATATACATCCAAGATATAGGTAAAATACTAGCACTACCCCAAGGCGCAGCAGAAATCATGCCGATAGAATCCCCAGTCGAATCGCCCCTAAATCCCCAATTCTGGGGACTGTTATTTGTAGTATTCCCTCCCTTAATAAGGGAGGCATCTTCCTCAATATTTCCTCCCTTATTAAGGGAGGTTAGGGGAGATTGATTACTAAGAGAGGATTTAATCAAAGAAGTTGAGGGCAAAAAAGGTACTAAATGAGATGCAACACCAATTGGTCCTACACCTGGACCACCTCCACCGTGAGGAATACAAAATGTTTTATGTAAGTTTAGGTGACATACATCAGCACCGAAATCCCCCGGGCGACATAAGCCAACTTGGGCATTCATATTCGCACCATCGAGATAGACTTGCCCTCCAAAACCGTGAATAATACCGCATATATCTTTGATACCTTCCTCAAAAACTCCATGAGTAGAAGGATAGGTTATCATCAAAGCCGCTAAATTTTGTTGATATTTTTCCGCTTTAGCTTTCAAGTCTTCCATGTCAATATCCCCTTGAGTATCGCATTTGATGGGTATTACTTTTAAACCGCACATCACCGCACTAGCAGGATTTGTACCGTGTGCTGACTCAGGAATTAAGCATATATCACGATCTAGATCTCTTCTGCTATCATGATATTTACGAATAACTTGTAATCCAGCGTATTCTCCTTGAGATCCAGCATTAGGTTGTAAAGAAATCCCCGCAAAACCCGTAATTTCTGCTAACCATGTCTCTAATTGAGAAAAAAGAGTTTGATAACCCTGAGTTTGAGATAAAGGTGCGAAGGGATGAATACTGTTAAATTCTGCCCATGTCACGGGTAACATTTCGGCGGTAGCATTAAGTTTCATGGTACACGAACCTAACGCAATCATAGATGTAGTTAAGGATAAATCTTTAGTTTCAAGACGGTGTAAATAACGCAATAATTCCGTTTCTGAATGATATTGATTAAATACTGATTCCGTTAGATAACGAGACTGACGCTTTAATGGTGAAGGAATACCTAAGTTATCTATGGTTAAATCATTAATATTAAGCTCATTTTGTCCGAAAATTGACCAAATTGTTTTAATATCATCAATAGTAGTGGTTTCATCAACACTAATAGCGATCGCATTTTTGAAGTAACGGAAGTTAATTAAATTGCTTTGTGCTTTTTGTCTAACGATATGAGGATCATTAATTTCTATCGTAATAGTGTCGAAAAAGTTATTAGATTTGATTTTATAACCAAGATTTTCTAAACCTTTTGCGAGAATTTTTGTTAATTGATTAACTCTTAAAGCAATATTTTTTATCCCTTCTTCCCCATGATAGACGGCATAAGTAGAAGCAATAACCGCTAATAAAACTTGAGCAGTACAAATATTACTGGTTGCTTTATCTCTACGAATATGTTGCTCTCTTGTCTGTAAAGCTAATCTTAAGGCTGGTTGCCCGTGTACATCTTTTGAAACTCCAATAACTCTACCTGGGACTTGTCTTTTATAATCGTCTTTTGTAGCAAAATAAGCAGCGTGAGGGCCACCATAGCCTAATGGTACACCAAAACGTTGAGTATTTCCTACGGCGATGTCAGCATTTAATTCACCGGGGGATTTTAACAGAGCAAGGCTTAATAAATCGGCAGCAAGGGTGACAATACCTTTTTGTTGATGAATTTGATTAATGATTTCTTGATAGTCATAAATTGTGCCGTCTGAAGCAGGATATTGAAATAATGCTCCGAAAATAGCAGTATTAAAGTCAAAAGTCTGAGGATTATCGATAATTAACTCAATTTCAAGATATTTTGCCCTTGTTTTAATAACTTCTATGGTTTGAGGGTGACAATTTATATCAATAAAAAAAGTATGAGATTTATGTTTTGTGACTGCATAACTCATCGTCATGGCTTCAGCCGCCGCAGTGGCTTCATCTAACAGGGATGCGTTGGCTATTTCTAACCCTGTTAGGCTAATAATCATGGTTTGAAAATTTAATAACGCTTCTAGTCTTCCTTGGGCAATTTCTGGTTGATACGGGGTGTAAGCAGTGTACCAATTTGGATTCTCAAGAATGTTACGTTGAATAACTGCAGGAGTTATACAGTTATAATAACCCATACCTATATAAGAATTATAGACTTGATTTTCTTGGGCGATGGCTTTTAGGGTAGCTAAGGCTTGAGTTTCCGTGAGAGGAGAGGGTAACTTAAGGGGATTTTGCAGACGAATAGATTTGGGTACAGCAGTATTAATTAACGTATCTAAGCTATTATAACCTAGTTGTTTTAACATCAATTGTTGTGAGTTGCTATCAATACCGATATGACGATGTTTAAATATATCTTTGGCTATAGAAATTTGAGGTTGAGAGGAGATTATTTGATTATCTTCGACAACGGAGGAGGAGTTAATATTATCTAAATCAAGCATTGGCTGATGGAAATTAATGAATTGATATATATTTTAACATATCTTAATCTAAGGAATTTATGATTTAGGTGAAACCAATTCACCCCTATAGATTATTAATTGTTTTTCCATGCTTTCATTTTACCTTGATTCATTAAACCATAAGGATCTACTATTTTTTTGAAATTAAGTTGCTCAATATCAATTTTTTTTCTACCACCATCTTCTAAAATATAAGTATGAGGATTAGCTATAAATGCACCATTTTCTTCGTGATATTTGATAATTTCATTTAATCTTTCTTCTGTGGAAAATTTTACTAATTGTAACCCAGCAGGAATAGCTTTTCCTTCCACTCTTAAAAATTCTAAGTGCATCATAACTTCATCACCAAAATAATTATACATTTCTTCAACTTTATCTATGGTGAAAAAGAAAGTTTGTAAATAGGTAATATTTGGCTCAATATTTCTGACATGAAAAGTAGTATGATTCCATGTAAATTCAATTAAATTAATGTTATTTTCTTTAGATAAATCTTGTTGATAAGTAATTTTTCCTTGATATTCATTAACTAATTCTTGTAAAGGATATAAAGAATTTTCAGCTATGGTTAATAAAGCACAATTTTCTCCCTTTGGTAAATAAGATTTAAGAGCTATAAAATAATTAGCAATAGGTTGAGCATGAATACTGATTAGTTTTTTAATTATACCATCACTATCAGCTAAGGCTTGACCAAATTTTACACTGGTAATAAAGTCATCAAAAGTTACGATAATATCAATCCAATTATAAGTTGGTGCGAGGGGAATTTCTAATTGAGTAATGATGCCATTTGTGCCGTAAGCATGGTTAATTTGTTGAGTTTCATCTCCTTTTAATTCGATAATTTTTGGCTCTTTTTCTAAAGTCACAACTCTAACTTTATTTAAGTTTCCTCTATCTCTTAATTGCCCATAATTTATTGAGCCAATGCCACCACTACCACCTCCAATAAATCCTCCTAAAGTTGCAATTTTATAGGTAGAAGGAATCATGCGCAATTCCCAACCTTGTGTTTTAGTTTCTCTTTCTAATACACTCATTTTTATTCCTGCATCGACACAAGCAACTCCTGATTTTATCCAGTGAATTTTCTTCATTTGCGTCATATCTAAAACAATGCCTCCATTAAGAGGAATACATTGCCCATAATTACCTGTACCAGCACCTCTTACCGTTATAGGTATTTGATATTTAACGCAAATTTGAGCGACTTTTAAGACTTCTTTCTCACTGGTAGGAATAACGACTAAATCTGCTGTTTTATCTTGTAAAATTGAGGCTAAAATAGGACTAAAATAATAATAATCTTGAGATAATTTTTTGACTTCTTCTAAGTTTTGAATGGCTTTAATATTGCCTAATTCTTCAATAATTTTTGGATAGTTAATCATAGTGTTTTAAAAATATTATTGGTTATTGATATAGTTACAAATCGGTTAAATTAGCCTCTATTATAATCATAATTGCAAAGGTAATTATTGTCATTTCTTGATGTGATAAAATACCGATGTTTTTTGAAGATTATTATTTAGACTATTTTAACTAACGGGGAATGATTTGATTGTTTTTTTATGATAACAATATGAGTTGTTTAAGAATTGGTTAAAGAAAAGAAAGATAATGCTCTGAAAGTCTGTTAAGATTGACCCTATGCAGGATTACAATATTTAACTGAGCAGGTAGAGAAAATCAGGACAGAATATGAAGGATAACCAATACAACCTAATCGATGAACACTACTCCATCCAAAAAGGAGACAAACCCGAAGAAGCCTGTGGTGTTTTTGGAGTTTATGCACCCGAAGAAGACGTGGCTAAATTAGCTTATTTTGGATTATATGCACTACAACATCGAGGGCAAGAATCCGCAGGAATAGCTACTTTTGACGGTGAAGCCTGTTATTGCTATAAAAATATGGGGTTAGTCTCTCAGGTTTTCAGTGAATCTATTTTAACAAATCTACAGGGTAAAATTGCCATTGGTCATACTCGTTACTCTACTACTGGCTCTAGTTTACAAGCAAATGCACAACCTGCGGTGATTAATACCAGACTAGGAAAATTAGCCCTAGCACATAATGGTAATTTAGTCAATACTTTAGCCTTAAAAACAGAATTAGATAAAAGAAATTGCACATATATTACCACCACCGACTCGGAGATGATTGCCTTGATGATGGGTAAAGAAGTCGATGGCGGAAAAGATTGGGTGGAAGCAGCTATCAGTGCTTTTCAATGGTGTCAAGGTGCTTATAGTTTGGTTATTGGTACACCTGTTGGTATAATTGGTGCAAGAGATCCTCATGGTATTCGCCCTTTAGTAATTGGTAAAATGGAGGAGAAAGGCACACCTATTCGTTATGTTTTAGCTTCGGAAACTTGTGCTTTAGATATTATCGGTGCAGAATATATCCGAGATGTCCAACCGGGTGAATTAGTTTGGATTACTGATGAAGGTTTTTCCTCCATTCAATGGGCAGAAAAAATACAGCATAAACTGTGCGTATTTGAAATGATTTATTTTGCTCGTCCTGATAGTATTATGGGTCATGATAGTCTTTATGCTTATCGGTTAAGATTAGGAGAACAATTAGCCAAAGAATCCATGGTAGAAGCTGATATGGTAATGGGTGTACCAGATTCAGGTATTCCAGCCGCTATTGGTTACTCTCGTTATACAGGCATCACTTATCAAGAAGGATTAATCAAAAATCGCTATGTAGGGCGTACATTTATTCAACCAACTCAACATATGAGAGAACATGGTATTAAAATGAAACTTAATCCTCTTAAAGATGTTTTAGCTGGAAAACGTATTATTATCATTGATGACTCTATCGTTAGGGGTACAACTAGCCGTAAAATTGTTCGCGCTTTAAGGGATGCTGGAGCAAAAGAAGTACATATGAAAATTTCTTCTCCTCCTGTTACTCATCCTTGTTTTTATGGTATTGATACCGATAGTCAAGATCACCTCATAGCTGCTACAAGAACTGTTGATGACATTGCGAAACAAATCGAAGTGGATACTTTAACTTATTTATCTCAAGAAGGGATGTTAAAAGTAACTAATGAGAATCCTCAAAGTTTTTGTACTGCTTGTTTCAACGGTAATTATCCCATAGATATACCTGAAGAAATCAAACGCTCAAAATTAATTTTAGAAAAAGTCTCTTAATTTAACAATTTAAAAATATTTTGGGCTCTACTACTTCTGTTCGTGATAAATTATGTCTAAAAAAAGGTATCAGGTAGCAGGTATTAGGTTAAATTCAAACTGTTAATTTATAATAATTGCATTTTTAAAATACTCAAAGCCATACTGATTAAAGTTTACATTAATTATTTTCTATTAATTTGTCATAACTACTGTAGGAGAGCCATATTTTGCTTTTTTTGAGGGGGTTAATACTTGGTAAGTAGATTTGCCATTAACCCCTAGTTTTATTTATTAATTAATGAAGGTTTTTTTCGGTATCGATAATTGAGCCAATACCCTGTAAAGTGGAGACAATAGAAGTGGGATTCATAAACATGACTTTACTACTTTCACTACTGCCGATAGTTTTGCTGGTGTCTAAATATTGTTGAGTTAAAAGAAATTGTAATGCTTTTTCTGAACCTTGATCACTGTTTAGTTGATTCATAATAATTGATAAAGATTCGGCGGTAGCTTGTGCTTGAAGAAGTTGCTGTTGTTTTTTGGCTTCTGCTTCTAAAATAGCGGCTTTTTTCATGGATTCTGCTTCTAGTAGTTTAGCTTCTGCTCTACCTTGGGCGGAATTAATGGCTGAATCTCTATCCCCTTCTGAGTTTAAGATTACTGCCCGTTTTTTTCTTTCTGCCGTCATTTGTTGCTCCATGGCTTGTTGTACTGCAGTTGAAGGAGTAATGTCTTTTAACTCTACTCTTAATACTTTAACACCCCAAGGATCTGTGGCAATATCTAATTCTCTTAGTAATATATTATTGATTTCGGTTCGTGCGACAAAAGTTTCATCTAATTCTAATTTGCCGATTTCCGAGCGAATTTGGGTTAAAACTAGCTTTTCCATACCTAATTCTAAATTCTCAATTTTATAATAGGCTTTTTCCATGTCCACAATACGCCAATAAACCACGGCATCAACGCTGATAGAAACGTTATCTTTAGTAATACAAGATTGAGGAGTTACATCTAAAATCTTATCCCTGATGGTGTCTTTATAAACAATTTTATCTAAAAAAGGCACAACAAAGTTTAACCCTGGTTCTAGTTTCTTATTGTAACTTCCAAGACGCTCTACCAAAAATTCATTTTTTTCGTTAACGATTTTAACGCTACCAAATAATGCCGAACCGCCTAATGCGATAATTAAAAATAAAAATGATTCCATAATCTTTCACCTAAAAACTTGAATTTTTTAAAAATCTTGTGGGTAAAACCGATAAAGTATTACCATTTCTGCTAACAATATAAACTTTTTCATCGGGAAAGATCTTAATATTTTCATCTTCACAAACCGCACTCCATGAATTACCTTCATACATCACTTGCCCTATTTTTCCTGCCTCAATAGCTGTAATGGTTATACCTTCTTGTGCTTGTTCTAAAATCGGATCTTTCTTTTTAGGCATTATAAACTTTTTCGTCATCATTACTAGCACCACGGAAATAACCATCCACAAAATAATTAAGACGTTATCATAAGGAATTAATAATGCTAAACCTGCCACCATAATCGCACTTAATCCCATGGCAAATTCTACAAAAGCTGTAGGGAAAATTAATTCCATTAAGCATAAAATAGCGCCAATTATAAGCCATAAAAATACAGGAGAAGACATGGTTAAATGAGTAATGAGTAATGAGTAATGGTGAAACTAAATTTTAAATCGGATTATTTGCTAAAAATTCCTTGAGGGCGAACTAATAAAATTACTATCATTATAACTAAGGCTACTGCTAGTTTATATTCTGAACCAAAGAAGGGAACACTTAATTCTTGTGCTATACCGATAATTAAACCTCCTGCGATCGCACCATAGGGATTACCAATACCACCTAAACTGATAGCGGCAAACATGGGTAAAATTAAAAACCAGCCCATATTCGGGCGCACGGTAGTAATTAAGCCATATAAACCTCCTCCAGTGGCTGTTAACACCGCCGTAATAATCCAAGTAAATAATACTACCTGTTCAACATTAATGCCTGAAACTCTAGCTAAATCAATGTTATCCGCCACCGCGCGCATGGCTTTTCCGATTTTTGTATTTTTTAAAATTAGATGCAGTGCCACAATAGCGACAATAGTTAAAGCAATAACGATGACTCGATAATAAGCAATTTTCACCCCACCTATATCAATAGCTTCTAAAATCGGTAAATCATAATTTTGGTTACTACCTCCCCAAATAAATAAAATTCCATTGCGTAAAAATAATGCCAAACCAATAGAAATAATAATTAAAGTAGTGCTATTTGATCGCTTATTTCGCATCGGCTTCCATAAAAGTTGCTCACAAATTAACATTAAGATTACCGTACCCAGTGCCGCCACGATCATTGATAACCAAATATTAATACCTTTACTATTAACCAACCATGTTAAATAAGCACCGATGGTTAAAAAATCACCGTGAGCAAAATTTGATAATCTCAAAATACCTAAAGTAAGAGTTAAACCCACCGCAGCTAAGGCGATAATACTACCCACGGCAACACCATTAAAAAGTGATTGTATTGTTTCCATTCAAATTTAAACTTGTTAATTTTTTTTAATATTATGATTAAATAAGCAGTAATTAAAGTTTCTGGTGAAAATGCTCAATAAAAAATCCGACAGATTCGCTCCGGTGCAATTATAATATTGACTATGAAGAAAAAATATTATTTACACAATCAACCGTTTTCATTAAACCATTTGATCGCATATTGGAGAAGTTAATCAAAGCCTGTGACCTATAGCAACAACAAAAGAACCAATCAAAGAGACTTACCAAAAATCAACAACAATATTCGTTTTCCTCAAGTACGAGTAATTGGTACAGAAGGAGAACAACTGGGTATCCTCGACACCAGAGACGCAAATCGTATGGCTGAGGAGCAAGAATTAGACTTAGTATTAGTCAGTGAAACCTCAGATCCTCCTGTATGTCGTATCATGGACTACGGGAAGTTTAAATTTGAGCAAGAGAAAAAAGCCCGTGCTATCCGTAAAAAGCAACATACTGCGGATATAAAAGAGGTAAAAATGCGTTACAAAATTGATGAGCATGACTATCAAGTGCGTGTGAGTCAAGCAAAACGTTTTCTCAATGCAGGAGATAAAGTTAAAGCTACCATTAACTTTCGAGGTAGGGAAGCGCAACACGTTCACTTAGGTCAAGAGTTACTCGAACGCATGGCTCAAGATTTGACTGAGTTGGCAGAAATTCAGCAAAAACCGAAAAAAGAAGGACGTAATATGATTATGTTTCTCTCACCCAAGAAGTAAAGGAGAAAAACATAGGCAAAACTTCCACGAGGGGAAGATTGGGAAGACTACAGTAAACTTATAATTACCCTTTGTCTTTCCTAATTGTTTATGGTGAACTATTCATTATTCACTTTTTGCTAATTATTAATTCCTAATTTCTAATTCCTAATTAACTATTATGTCTGACTGGAAAGTGATTGAAGGGGGCGTAACAGCCCCTAAAGGCTTTAAATCTTCAGGTATTACCGCCGGGTTAAAAGCGTCTAAAAGTCCTGATTTATCTTTAATTTATTCAGAAACTGAGGCTATTGCTGCTGGAGTTTTTACTACTTCTGAAGTTCGTGCTGCTTGTGTAGATTATTGTCGCCAAAAATTACAAAAAAAATCTAGCGCCAAAGCTATTTTATGTAACTCAGGACAAGCTAATGCTGCTACTGGTGAACAAGGTTGGCAAGATGCAAAAGATAGTGCAGAGGCTTTAGCTAAAGAGTTAAATATTGATGCAGACTCCATTTTATTGGCTTCTACTGGGGTTATCGGGCAACGTATCAAGATGGACATCATGATCAATGCTTTCCCTCAATTAGTGGCAGAATTATCGGAAAATGGTGGAGAAGCTACGGCAAAAGCTATTATTACTACTGATTTAGTTACTAAATCCATCGCCCTTGAAACCATCATAGACGATCGCCCAGTACGCATTGGCGGTATTTCTAAAGGTTCGGGGATGATTCATCCTAATATGGCTACTATGTTGGGTTTTATTACCTGTGATGCCGCCGTTTCCACAAACTTATGGCAACAGATGTTAAAACGAGCGGCGGATAAAAGTTTTAATCAAATTACCGTAGATGGTGATACTAGCACTAATGATAGTTTAATCGCCCTTGCTAATGGTCAATCTCGCACTCCAGCCATTACTAGCCTTGATGAAAATGGGCAAAAATTAGATGCTATGTTAACGGAAGTATGCCAATATTTAGCTAAAGCGATCGCCCGTGATGGTGAAGGGGCAACTTGTCTGATGGAAGTAGAAGTACAAGGAGCAACCGATGAAACTTCCGCTCGTCAAATCGCTAAAACCATTGTAGGATCATCTTTAGTCAAATCTGCTATTTTTGGAAGAGATCCTAATTGGGGAAGAATTGCCGCAGCAGCTGGTAGAGCGGGAGTACAATTTAACCAAGATGATTTAATGATTAAACTTGGGGACTTTTTATTAATGGAAAGAGGACAACCGCAACCATTTGATCGTATTGCAGCCAGTAATTATTTAAAACAAGCAGCCACGGGAGAATATTTAAAAACCGACACTGTAGCCATTTCTGTTTCTGTAGGTAATGGTTCAGGAGTAGGTAAAGCGTGGGGTTGCGATCTCAGCTATGATTATGTGAAGATTAACGCTGAATATACAACTTAAACATGAGATAGGGTGGGCAATGCCCACATTTCTATCGAGCATTATCAAATTTTAAAGATTAATTAACCAAGATACCAATCCTTGTCCAGTTATCACTTCAAAACCGACAAGAGAGATAAAACCGATCATGGCTAAACGGCCATTCAATTTTTCAGAGTATTTATTAAAGCCAAATTGTTGACTAGAGTCCACATACATTTTTGGTTCAATGGCGTAGTTGTTTAAACGACCTTGATCTTCAACTATAAAAGTGTTTTTTGCGTTCATGATAATTATATTTTTATGATTGCTTATGTTAAACATTATAACAGTATGTTAACTTTTTTTGCAAGGTCTTGACAAAAACAAATAAATACTGTATCTATTTTGTTCAAGAACTCAAAAATTTATTCCTAATTTAGTGAGAATTTTTTGAGTAGAAACAACATGATGGTTTAAGCCTAATAAATGAGGCTCAATTCCTAAAGCTAAACCGACTAATTGCGGTAAATGTAGAATAGGAATATCTAACTTTTGTTTTATAACTTTAGCTACTTCTGGTTGTCGAGAATCTAAATTGAGATGACAAAGAGGGCAAGGTGTAACGATACAATCAGCGCCGTTATGGATAGCATCTAATAAATTTTTCCCCGCCATTTGGAAAGATTGCTCTGTGGCATAACTAGATAAAGGCCAACCACAACATTTACTTCTACCTTCATAATAAATAGGAGTTGCACCTAGGGTAGTAAAAACATTTTCTAAAGATTGAGGATTGAGAGGATTATCAAAGGGTAAATTTTCCCCCGCGCGTAGTAAGTAACAACCATAAAAAGAGGCACATTTTAAACCCGTTAATGGTTTAATTACCTTTGCTTTTAACGCCTCTAAACCATAATCTCCTACTAATGCCCACAAAATATGTTTTACTTCTGTTGTACCTTGATAGGGTGAGCAATTTTCTTTTGCTAAAAAACCGTTAACTTTATCTAAATAATCAGGGTTATTTTCTTGTGCATCTTTTAATCTTTCATCTACATGACCAATTACTCCTTGACAGGTGCTACAGTGGGTTAAAAGTGGTAAATTTAAAGATTCAGCTAAAGCAATATTACGCGCGTTAACAGTATCTTCTAATAGTTGAGAATCTTCTTTGTATGTACCCGAACCACAACAAGCTGCTGTTTTGAGTTCAATTAATTCAATGCCCAAGGCTTTACTAATAGCAGTGGTGGCAGTGTGTAACTCTTTACAAGCTCCTTGAGCTACACAACCCGGAAAATAAGCATAACGAAGCATAATTAAAATTTATAACGTAAAATTAAAAACGGATCACAGTTTTAGAATTAACTAAAAACCTTTACTTCAAAGGTAACTTATTTTAACCTTAATAAAGTCATCAAAAATCAATTATTAATTCGCTAATGAAAATCGCTACATGGAATGTTAACTCAATTCGTACCCGTAAAGAGCAAGTAAAACAATGGTTAATGGAAAATAAAATTGACGTTATTTGTTTACAAGAAACTAAAGTTATGGATGGTGATTTTCCCGTAGATTTTTTTACCGACATTGGTTATCATCTCTATATTTATGGGCAAAAAGCCTATAACGGAGTAGCTATTTTTAGCCTTCAACCTTTAGAAGATATTAGATATGGTTTTTCTGGGGTTTTATCGGAAAATATTGTCGATAATTTTGATGAACAAAAAAGGGTAATTAGTGGGGTTATTAATAATATTAGAATAGTTAATCTTTATGTTCCTAATGGTAATTCTTTAGGTTCACAAAAATATGAATATAAATTAAGATGGTTAGAGATATTAAAACAATATTTAACTACTTTAAAAAATGAATATTCAGAGGAATTATTAGTCTGTGGAGATTTTAATATTGCCCTAGAAGATAAAGACATTTACAAGGCTGAAGGTAAGGAAAATCATATCATGGCTTCTACTTTAGAAAGAGATGCGTTAAAAGAAATTTTAAATTTAGGATTCGCTGATATTTTTCGTAAATTTACTGTGGGAGGAGATTATTATAGTTGGTGGGATTATCGTCAAGGAGGATTTAGTAAGAATAGAGGTTGGCGAATTGATCATATTTATTTAACGGATAAATTATCTCAAAAAGCCATTAATTGTTATATTGATACTAATCCTAGAAAATTAACTCAACCTAGTGATCATGCTCCTGTTATTTGTGAATTTTAAACAATTCTTTAAAAATTGATATTGATTGTTAATTATTTAAGACATTGCTAACATTTTTTCAATCGGTTTTAAGGCTTTGATTCTAGTAGATTCAGGAATTATAATTTGTGGGGTACGATTTTTTAAAGCTAAATAAACTTTTTCGAGAGTATTTAACCTCATGTGAGGGCATTCATTACAAGCACAGTTACCTTCAGGCGGTGCTGGAATAAATAATTTTTCTGGTGCATCTTTTTCCATTTGATGAATTATTCCCGACTCAGTGGCAATAATAAACTCACAGGAAGGACTTTTTAAGGCATATTTTAATAACGCAGTAGTTGAACCGATATAGTCTGCATGGCGTAAAATATGAGTTTCACATTCAGGATGTGCCAGAATTTCTGCTTGGGGATGTTGTACTTTTAGCTGAACAATTTTTTTCTCGGAAAAAGTTTCATGAACGATACAACTACCGTCCCATAATATCATTTTTCGTCCTGTTTGTTCCATGACATAACGTCCTAAATTCTTATCTGGTGCGAAGATAATGGGTTGATTTTCAGGAATTTGTTGTACAATTTTAACGGCATTAGAGCTAGTACAAATAATATCACTTAGGGCTTTAATTTCAGCACTACAATTAATGTAAGAAATAACGATATGATCAGAATACTGTGCCTTAAACTCACTAAATTTATCTGCTGGGCAACTATCAGCTAACGAACATCCAGCATTCATATCTGGTAATAATACTAACTTATTTGGGTTAAGAATTTTTGCTGTTTCTGCCATAAAATGCACTCCCGCAAACAAAATTACATCTGCCTCAGTGGAAGCAGCTTGTTGAGATAATCCTAAAGAATCACCAATATAGTCTGCTATATCTTGAATATCAGCTTCTTGGTAATAATGAGCTAAAATTACCCCATTTAGTTCTTTTTTCAAATCGGCGATCGCCTTAAATAAATCTTGGGGAATAGTGGGAGAAGAAGGAATAGTGGCAGTAAACACAATTAACAGCTTAAAACAAAAATAATTTATTGTTCCCATTTTAAGCTATTTGAATAATAATTTATTTATGACTCATCAGGAAAACGAATAATATCATCATCTCCTAAATATTCGCCATTTTGAATTTCAATCATAACCAAAGGCACAACCCCCGGATTTTCCACACGATGACGAGTATTCATCGGTACATAAGTTGATTGTTTTGGTAATAAAAATCTTTCTTCGCCATTAAAAATTACTCGTGCCGTTCCTGCTACTACAACCCAATGTTCACTACGATGATAGTGCATTTGAGTACTAATATGATGACCCGGTTTAACCATAATGCGATGAATACGATAATTACGGCCATCTTCTAATAAAGTAACAGTACCCCAAGGCGGAGTTCGAGTGTATTCGCTTTCTAATATTTCCTGATGAGCTGCATTATTATTGTCATTCATAAATTCTGAAATAAATTAAGATATTTTATTTATAACGAAAACTTACTCTTTTTTGGGTTATGATTTTCGGTTTTTCATCAAAATTCTTAAGTTTGAAACCCCTTCTTTCTCTATCAAAGTTAAATTAATATTAGGGCAAACAACAGTAGTTGCTTAATTGATAATTATTTCTCCTATCTCCTATTTTCTACACCATGCCACGCTAAACCATAAAATTGAATTGGTTTATTAACTTGAGTGGTAAATTTTACCCTTATTTTATATTCTCCTGTTTCAGGAATAGGGCAAAAAATATGTTCGACACTGTCAACTTTACTAATGGATGAGCAAGTAATTTTATTATTATTATTATTAATTAGCTCCAAATCTAAGTTATTTAATCCTTCATCTATAAAATTTTCTCCTAAGTCATATTCTTGATTATTATTAAGATCATTTAACTCAACTAATCGATCCCAAGCTAAAGTAATTGTAATAAAACTTTTGCCTTTTAAAGGTTGTTTAATAAAATAATCATGGGTTTGGCTTTTATCAATTTGAGCATAATTCCAGCCCACAGAAGGTACTTTTTCCTTATAATTATACTGCCCTGCTTCTAATTGTTTATAAGCTCTCATGGTATTTAGATGTCCTGTACCCATTTGTATATGTAAAGGAATTTCAGGATTATTATAAGCATCACTTTCTAACCAAGTTTGATTATTTTGAGTAAAAACAGTGCGAGTCATTCCTAATAAATTACCATCACCTAAATCTTTTAATTTATCAGCTGAATTAAGTAAAATTGCTTTCATTACTTCATGTTGTCGATAATCCTTTGTAAAAATAGACGATTTTTGTCGTAGAAAATTATTTCCAGCCTCATGTAATAAAGCCACCGAAGCGGTAATATGAGGAGCAGCAAAACTACTACCAGTGACTTGCTCAATTTTCCCATCAACGTTATAAACAGAGATTCTATTACCCGGAGCTAGTAAACTAATACTACGTCTAGGACCAACATTAATTTCTTGTCTAGTTAAACCCTTAGCAATCCCCAAAGGAGAAATACTTAAATTAGCAAAATCAACTTTACTAAAAATGCCATTTTTTTTCATGCTATAGGCGGTGGTAATGCCATTATAATTATCCGTTGGAATTGGTATTCCTCCTTTTCCTTGATTTCCTGCTACTACATAAAGAACATTGTGTATTCTAGCTGACCAATCTACGCATTGAGTTAATAAGCTATTACCATCTAATTGAGGATTTTCTCTCTTATCCCTTGCTAAAGACTCTCCAAAACTGAAATTAATCGCCCTTACTGTACCACCATTTTGTACGGCGATATGATTTGTAGTAATACATTCTTCTGGTTGTCCTGCATTTTTGATGGAGCCCACCGCACCAGAATATAAATTCGCCCTTGGTGCGATACCTGTAAATTTTTTCTGATTACTGATCATCACCGAAGCCACCATCATGGCATGATTATCAATATGGTTATTAGATTGAGCTGGTTGATTTCGGTAAAAAAGACGAGTTATGGGTAACTTTTTATAGAAAGTGCTTACTTTATCTAAACCAAATTGTTTTGGCCTTCCAATTTCAACTTGACCTATACTAACCTTACGTCCTTGTAAATTATAAGGCTCTTGTTGTAACCTTAATACATCAATACCTTTTTCTGATAATGAGTTATTTAAGGCGACAACAGGAAAAGTAAAACAAAGTATATTTAAGCCAACAGTTAAAGAGATTATTATTTGTTTCATTAATCTTCAATAGTGTGTCCTACTTCCATAATAACTTTTTTAATTTCATGGACTGTTTTACTCGTGGTTATAGAAACTATTTTTGTACCAACATCAACACTAATTTGTCCTTGAGGATCATAATTTTCCATTGCTTTAGTAATAGTATTTGCACAAACTTCACAGGCGATACTTGGTACTTTTAACGTAATTATCATATAAGTTAAGTGGTTATATATAGAGCAAAATTAAAATGACAATTAATCTATAGAAATGATCATTTTTTCTTAATTTGCGCAAAAATTGCATTATTTAGAAGGAGAAGAATAATATTGTTTATCTAAAGATTGTTGTTGTAATTCATTGACTTGTTTTTCTAATTGTTCAATTCTATCTAATAAAGTTTTAATGACGGTGGCTTCAGAATCTGGTAAATTACTATGATCAAGAGGATCAACTTTTACTCCAGAACGGTAAACGACACGCCCCGGAATACCTACTACAGTAGAATCTGAAGGTACATCCTTTAACACTACAGAACCAGCACCAATACGGACATTACTACCGATTAAAATATTACCTAAAACTTTTGCACCACCACCGATTACTACATTTTCCCCTACGGTAGGATGACGTTTGCCGCCGTGTTTTCCCGTACCGCCTAATGTGACACCTTGATAGATGAGACAGTAATCACCAATAATAGCAGTCTCACCTATGACGACTCCCATGCCATGATCAATAAATACACTTTTACCGATAGTTGCCCCGGGATGAATTTCAATACCTGTAAAAAAACGTCCTAAATGGGAGATTAAACGAGGTATCACAGGTAATCTTAAATTATAAAGCCAATGAGAAAAACGATGAAGTACTAAGGCTTGTAAACCGGGATAACAGAGTATTACCTCTAACCAGTTACGAGCGGCTGGATCTCGTTCAAAAATTATCTTAAAATCAGCAATGAGTGATGAAAGCACGGTTAGCTAGTTTTTGTTTCAATTTTTACTATTCATATTATCTCTTATTGACATAGTTTTGATAATTCGTATTTTCCACGCCTTGTCAAAATTATACTTCTGTTAAACTTAGATGTTGCACCCCATTAAATACGAGAAGGGGCAAAGGGATTAAAATTGACTTAAACTATACTAAAATTGATTTTTTAACTTTTGATTATTAAGTATTTTTGATCTAATGCAAGATCTCAGTTAGAAATAAAATTATTAACACACAAAAGTAATTAATCATCCTCGATTACTCAAGACGTGGAATAATTGTTGGTTGCTAAAAAAATTTTACAGTTTCAGATGGTGGTTATAATATTTGTTTTATTTAATTTTTAATAAATCAATGCAAAGAAGACAATTTTTAACCAATGCAGGAATTAGTGCGGTAACTTCTGCGACTTTAGTTTCTTGTCAAAGTCAAGATAAATCTACTGTTACAGCTAATAGTCTTCCTGAAATTAAGTGGCGTATGGTGACGAGTTGGCCTAAATCCTTAGATACTATTTTTGGTGGAGCACAATTAGTTTGCGATCGCCTAAAAGAAATGAGTGGCGGAAAATTCACCATAACCCCTTATGCGGCGGGGGAAATTGTGCCCGGATTAGAAGTTTTAGATACGGTACAAAATGGTACAGTGGAATGCGGACATACCGCAAGTTATTATTACATAGGAAAAAATCCTGTTTTAGCCTTTGCAACATCTGTACCTTTTGGGCTGACAGCAGAACAACAAAACGCATGGTTATATCATGGAGGTGGTTTAGAAGCCATGCAAAAGGTATATAGTGAGTTTAATATTATCAATTTTCCTGCAGGTAACACTGGGGCACAAATGGGAGGATGGTTTAAAAAAGAAATCAAGTCTTTAGGGGATTTAAAAGGCTTAAAAATGAGGATACCCGGATTAGGCGGTGAAGTAATGGCAAAATTAGGGGTTAACGTACAAGTTTTGCCCGGAGGTGAAATTTTCTTAGCACTTGATCGAGGTGCTATAGATGCGGCAGAATGGGTAGGTCCTTATGATGATGAAAAATTAGGTTTAAATAAAGCAGCACAGTACTATTATTATCCCGGATGGTGGGAACCTGGACCAACTTTAGACGTTTTAGTGAATAAATCCGCTTGGGAAAAATTGCCTTTAGAATATCAAAGTATGTTTATGGCGGTGGCAAAAGAAGCCAATCTAAATATGTTGTCACAATATAATTTTCTTAATCAACAATCTCTAGCAACTCTTATCACTGGGGGTACAAAATTAGTTATTTATCCTCAAGATATAATCACCGAAGCACAAAAAATTGCCACGGCTATTTATGATGATAATTCCACTAAAGATCCTAATTTTAAAGCTATTTATGAACAATGGAAAACCTTTAAAAAAGGTATTGTTAAATGGAATACTATCAATGAATTAAGTTACGCTAATTTTATTGCTAGTAGTTCATAATTGACCATTGAATTATATATTTTGATGATTCTACTATGTTCTAATTTCCATAGCCATAAATTTTAAATTAATTTATATTATTATAAAGCTATATAGTTAATTAAAACAAAAAAATGGTCATAGAATCAAGTTGGATTAATGGTTTAATTGGTGGTATTTTAATCGGTGTTAGTGCCACAATTTTACTTGCTTTTAATGGGCGTATTGCAGGAATTAGTGGCATGATTAATGGCGTTTTAGAGTTTTCTTCTGGAGGAAGTTGGCGGATTCTTTTTCTGGGTGGAATGTTAATGGGCGGTTTTATCTACGAATATTTATTACCTTTGCCTAATACTCCTTCTGGAGATTTTAATTTATTTCTTCTGATTCTCGGTGGTTTTTTAGTGGGTTTTGGTACAAGAATGGGAAACGGTTGTACTAGCGGTCATGGAGTTTGTGGTTTAGGTAGATTGTCTGTGCGATCGCTTACAGCAGTAGTGAGCTTTTTAGCATCGGGAATGATAACAGTATTTATAATGAAACATATTTATTAGATAAAAAAATGACCAGTAAACAGAATTTAATGGCTTTAATTAGTGGTTTATTATTCGGCTTAGGATTAGCAATATCTCAAATGATTGATAGAGAAAGAGTCATTGGTTTCCTTGATGTCACGGGAAATTGGGATGCAACTTTAATATTTGTTTTAGGTGGTGCGGTAGGAATAACAATAATTACTTTTCGGTTTATTTTACCTTTAAAAAATCCTTTTTTTGATACCAAATTTTATTTACCTACTAGCAAAGATATTGATATACGTTTGATATTAGGTGCAGTTATTTTTGGTATCGGTTGGGGTATCTCTGGTTATTGTCCAGGCCCTGCTGTTACTTCTTTGGTACAATTTAATCTTAGTCCGATAGTCTTTATTTTAGCTTTTATTGGTGGTTCTTTCGCTTATAAATCTATAGATTAACATTATAATGTTACCTTCAAAATACTTAAAGGATCATAACCTAATTGCAGTGCAATCCTTTCTTTGGCTAAAATGCGATATTCCCAAAAATGTTCACCAGTCAAGCATAAAACCAAATACATAACTAAAACTTGAGGTTTTTTCCATAAAATTGTACCTAATTGTTGCCAAAATTGTCCTCGAATTTCCTGACGACAAATGCCTTGATGCCAAATTAAGTTACTGATGACTCGTAATCCTACATTTAAAGGTAATTTTTTTGTTTGTTGCCAACCAGTTTTGACATTAATATTGAGACATTGTTGAAAACAGCGATGAAGATAAGTAGTTGGTTCGTATAACATCCAAAATCCTTCAACATATTCTTTAGCAATTTCAGCAATAGCTCTTGTCGGAATAAAATTCATCAAGGCATTTTGATCTCCCATTGCCGTGT
Organism: Geminocystis sp.; assembly: GCF_041753295.1. Classification (NCBI taxonomy): domain Bacteria; kingdom Bacillati; phylum Cyanobacteriota; class Cyanophyceae; order Chroococcales; family Geminocystaceae; genus Geminocystis; species Geminocystis sp. The sequence continues at coordinate 38,841 of NZ_JBGSUU010000042.1, read as the reverse complement.
TACTCATATTTTCAATTAAACGGTTTTCCTCTTGCAATCTTGTCCAAAGTGCTGTATTTGGCAAGGCTTGAAGAATACCTAACATGGGTTGTGGGATATTCGTTTCTGCTACAAACGCTTGAATGCGATCGCCTGCACCTTTACGCTCACCATCAAAACCAAGTATAAATCCAGCATAAATTAACAACCCTGCTTGATTTATTTTGTCACAGGCTTCCACGAGGGAATTACGAGTATTTTGAACTTTTTTAGTGACATGAAGACTATCTTGATCGGGAGTTTCAATGCCAAGAAAAACGCCATAAAACCGAGCTTGTGTCATCAATTGTAATAATTCATCATCTTCGGCTAAATTGACTGAGGCTTCCGTCAAAAAAGTGAAAGGATAATTATGTTGTTTTACCCAAGGGATTAATTCTCGTAAAAAAACCTTGACATTACGCTGATTACCGATAAAATTATCATCAACGATAAAAACTGAACCTCTCCAACCTAAATCATAAAGAGTTTGTAATTCAGCTAAAGCCTGAGAAGGATTTTTAGTGCGAGGTTTTCGACCATAAAGACTAATTATGTCACAAAATTCACAGTTAAAAGGGCAACCACGAGAGAATTGAATTGCCATCATAAAATAAGCATTCATTTGTAATAAATCGAAACGAGGCATGGGGCTAATAGTCACATCAGGTTTATCCATAGAGCGGAAAATACCTTCAGTTTGCCCTTGATTTAAGGCTTCTAAGAATTTGGGTACAGTCATTTCTCCCTCGTCTAAAATGAGGTAGTTTGCTCCAGAATTTAAGGCATCATCTGGCACAGATGTGGGGTAAGGACCACCTACAGCGACTTTTTTACCCCATTCCACCGCTTTTTTGATTAAATAGTGGAAATCTGGCTTTTGTACCAACATTGCCGAAAGAATGACTATATCGCACCACTGCCAATGTGCATCGGTTTCTAAACTGACATTGCGATCGAAAAATTTAATTTCCCAATCTTGGGGTAACAATGCCGCAACGGTAATAATCCCTAATGGTGGAATTACCGATTTAAGTCCTGCCATCTCCATAGCACGATCATAAGACCAAAAAGATTGCGGAAATTGAGGATAAAGCAATAATGCTTTCATAGTAAAACTCCCACAAAAAAGTGTTTAATAAGTTGATGAAAAAATAATTTAAAATGTGATATTTGTTGAGAGATACTATAAATTTTTTAGTCTTGTAAATATTCTTAATTTATTTGAAAAAGTTTCTTAAATAGTAAAGTAATTCTAGTTTTAAGTAAAATATTAATTCTCTCAAGTTTAAAGTCATAAAATATTTTGAAAACGTTTTTTTTTAATTTTAAAATTAGCTTATTCCCCTCTCATTGTAATCTTAAATATTTTTTTATCTGTACGGTATAGTACGCTTTTTCCCCAAAATAAATTCTAATAGTTTTATTTATATAGCTTAGAGAAAATCTTAAAATAATATGTTGTTTTTAAAATAAAATCTAATTATTAACTTTTACTGCTAATTATGATGAATAATTCTCGATTTTGGCAAAAAATACAGCCTTATTTATTTTTACTTCCTGCTTCAATAGTTTTATCGATAATTGTTTTTTTTCCTGCCATACAAGCCTTTTCTCTAAGTTTTACCCGTTTTGAATATGACTTAACTCAAACCCCTGAATGGGTGGGATTAGAGAATTTTGAAAGATTATTTCAAGATAAATTATTCCGCCAAACCGTAATTAATACTTTTATTTATTTAATGGGAGTTGTACCACCTTTAGTTATTTTATCTCTGTTTTTAGCCATTTTAGTTAACCAAAAATTTAAAGCTATTAACTGGTTTCGCACAGCTTACTATACCCCTGTAGTAATTTCAATGGTGGTAGCAGGATTAGCATGGAGAGCGATTTACTTATCAAATGGTATTTTAAACCAATTTTTCTTTAGTCTTGGTTTTAAGCAAGGAATTCCTTGGCTAACCAGTGCTGATTGGGCGATCTGGAGTCTGATGATTGTTACAATTTGGAAAGGCTTAGGGTATTACATGGTTATTTATTTAGCAGGATTACAAGGCATTTCCCCTGAATTGTACGAAGCAGCCGCCATTGACGGTTCTGATGGTTGGAAAAAACACTTAGATATTACAATACCTTTAATGAAACCTTATATCTTTCTTGTAGCGGTTATTTCTGCTCTTAGTGCGACAAAAGTTTTTGAAGAAATTTATCTTTTGACTCAAGGAGGCCCTCAAAATGCTACAAAAACCGTTGTATTTTATCTTTATGAAAAGGCTTTTAAAGAGCTAGATATAAGTTATGCTTCCACTATGGGTTTAGTATTATTTGTCTTTATTTTAATATTATCTATCGCTAATTTATCTTTATCTCGTAAAGTGTAAAATAATAATAGACATTTCAAATTATCCTTATTAATTGACTATTTACATTCATTTAATCAATAAAATTTATCCTTTATTCAAGTATATTTTTTCTTATGAATAATACTCTTATTACTCCTATTAAATCCTCAGAAATTCGACCAGTGATAGCAAAGTTACAACCGCAATTAGTTCATTGGAGAAGAAGATTACATCAGTATCCCGAATTAGGTTTTAAAGAAGTTTTAACCGCTGATTTTATTGCCGAAAAATTAAATGATTGGGGTATTGAATATCAAACTTCCATCGCAAAAACAGGCATTGTTGCCACTATCAAAAGTCATCATCAAGGAAAAGTTTTAGCCATTCGTGCGGATATGGATGCTTTACCCATTCAAGAAGAAAATGAAGTATCTTATTGTTCAAAACATGACGGATTGATGCACGCCTGTGGTCATGATGGACATACGGCGATCGCTTTAGGTATAGCGTATTATTTAGCACATAATCGAGATAAATTTCAAGGGATAGTAAAGATTATATTTCAACCAGCGGAAGAAGGGCCAGGTGGTGCAAAACCCATGATGGAAGCAGGAGTGTTACAAAATCCAGCGGTAGATGCAATCATAGGGTTACATCTATGGAATAACTTACCTTTAGGCACAATAGGAGTAAGAGAAGGTGCATTGATGGCGGCGGTAGAATGTTTTAAGTGTGAAATATTAGGTAAAGGTGGCCATGGGGCAATACCAAATCAAACTATTGACTCTATTGTGGTAGGATCTCACATAGTCAACGCTTTACAAACTATCGTCTCTCGGAATATTTCTCCCATAGATTCGGCGGTGGTTACTGTCGGAACATTTCATAGTGGTACTGCATTAAACGTCATTGCTGATACAGCCAGAATAAGCGGTACAGTACGTTACTTTAATCCTACTTTAGAAAAATATATCGGTGAAAGAATTGAGGCTATTATCAGTGGAATTTGTCAAAGTCACGGTGCAAAATATAAACTAGATTACTGGCAACTTTATCCTCCCGTTATCAATCATCCTCGCATCACACAATTAGTGAAATCCGTCGCTTTAGAAATAGTCGAAACTCCTTTAGGAGTAGTGCCAGAATGTCAGACAATGGGAGGAGAAGATATGTCGTTTTTCTTACAAGAAATACCCGGATGTTATTTTTTCCTAGGTTCAGCTAATGCCCAAAAAGGTTTAGACTATCCTCATCATCATCCTCGTTTTGACTTTGACGAGACTGCTTTAAGTTTAGGAGTAGAAATCTTTGCTCGTTGTGTAGAAAAATTTACTAACTTTTAAACATATAGAAAAAAGATAATTAATTCTTCCTTTTAACCATAGTTTTATCAAAGATTAATACACAACAAAAAGTAATTACTGTTTAAAAAAACTGTTAGCAATTATAACAATTTCTTCCGCCAAGTCAAAATCTTTTTGAGTAATTCCTCCAGCGTCATGGCTACTTAGATGAATAGTAATCTTGTTGTAAGATATTTCAATATCAGGATGATGACCAGCTTTTTCCGCAGGTATTACTAACTTATTGACAAATTCTATGGCTTGAATAAAGTCTTTAAATTTATAAGTTTTACTTATAGCTTGTCCGTTAGTTATCCAATCAGGAAAGTTAACTAATTTTTGTCTAATTTCTAATTCATTTAAAACCATAATTTTCTCACTTTTGATATTATTTGTTTCTATGATAACAGGAAGTATATTTTGTATAAACATTTTATAAATTAATAATAATTTTAGCAGGTTGGTCGATAAATTTTACTGATACAATGATCATAGTTAATATTGATAACTAAATCCGTTATTTCAGGGTTTTTTGTAAGAGGTTTAATATAAATATCGGGATGTAATGCTTTCCAAAAATAATGTACAAATTGCTCAATTTCTTTGTCATTCATCCCTGTTTTTCCTCCCTTAATCATTTTATGTTCAGCTTTTTTTCGCCATTGTAAACTATATTTATAATCTTCGGGATTTAGTATTATTAAGTAATCTAATTTTTCCCACAACGGTATATATTCTTTTAATCTTTCATTACAATCTAGCGCAAATTGCTTATCTTCTTTCGTCACAATGGGATAAGGTGGCTTTATAAATGCTTTTTCTGTCACTGGTTTTACTCCCACAAACCAACCTTCAAAAATAATCATTTCTCCTTGAGTTACTATTTCTGAATTATATATACAATCACCACTACCATGATAAAGAGACTTATCAAAGCGAGGCATGGCAACGGGATATTGACGTTGTTGAAGTTTATTTAAAATTTTGATACCTAATTGTACGTCATGAGTAATCGGAGGGCCACGCCAAATTAAACGACAATCTATTTCAAGGAGTTTTTGTCTTTCATGATAAGTTTTATATAAATCATCTAAAGAAAATCCTACATTAGACAAGTTTAAGTGTTGCCAAATAAGAGGTAATATTTTTGTTAAAGTAGTTTTTCCTGTACCTTGTCCGCCTAAAATACCTATAGTTAAAGGGTGAGATTGTTGACTTTTTTTATCTGCTAATTCTAAAGCTAAAGGAAGCCAAAAATACCACAGATTGTGAAGATTATTAGTTTTATTTGTAAGTTTTAATTGATTAAATAATAGATTTATTTTAGGATATAATAACGGTAAAATGTCAAGTTTTTTCTGCAATAAGTTACAATTATTTTTAAATGCTAAAGGATATTTATTATTCTGGTTATCATCTTTTAATACTTGTAATTGTGATGATGATAATTGATTTTTTTCTATCCATTCAAATAATAGATTAATAACTAATGATTCCATAGATTTTAATGATTAATTATCTCCCCTATTTTTTTGAGTAATAAACTAGGTTGTAATGGTTTAAGCAAAAATTCATCAATGCCTGATGTCGATAAATTTTCCCATTGATTCCCGTTAATTGCTTCTTGAATTACAATTAAATGTAAATTATTATTAGCCTCAGATTTTAAGTTTTTAGAAATCTCTAAAGATATTTTTTGATTTTGTTCTAAGATAACAATTATAGGATTAATTAACTTGATTCTATTAATAGCTTCATGTATATCTACTAACCAAATAACTTGATAATCAGCAGCCGTTAATAATTCACATAAAAAAGTACCTATCTCATCATCATCACAAATAATCACAATAGTTTTATTAATTTTAAAATCGACAATTTCTTTTTGATTTGTTAGGGGTTTTAAATTATTTTTAGTTTCAGAATTAGGCAAAAATACCGTAAAAATAGAGCCTTTTCCCACAATAGATTGAACTTCAATTAAACCTCCATGTAACTCCACTAAATGCTTAGTTAAAGCTAATCCTAAACCTGTACCTGAATGAGTACGAGTACGATAATTTTCTAGTTGTTGAAACTTAGTAAATAAGAGAGAAATTTGCTCTTTATTAATGCCAATTCCTGTATCTTCTATTTGAAAAATTGCTTGATTTTTATTCCTACTTATAGTAATTATTACTTCTCCTCCTGAAGGAGTAAATTTTATCGCATTATCTACCAGATTTAATAGTATTTGATATAGTCTTTCTCCATCGGCAAAAAAATTGTCTAAATCAGGAGTGACTAAGTTATTTAACTTGATACTTATTCCTTTATTTCTAGCAATTTCTAAACTAGATAAATAAATCATTTTACTAACATTTTCTAAGGAAATTTGTTCAATATAAAGGAGAGATTTTCCCGCTTCAATATCAGCGAAATCTAAAATATTATTGATTAAATTTAATAATTTTCTACCACTATCTTGTATAATTTTTAAATATCGAATTTGTTGCTCATTAGATAAGTTATTTTTCATGGTATCTTTAGACCAATGAAGTAATGTTCCTGATAGTCCGATAACACAGGTTAAAGGTGTTCTTAATTCATGACTAATACTACCTAAAAATTCTGTTTTTGATTGATTAGCTATTTGTGCAACGATTAAAGCATCTTGTAATTGTTTAGCTTTTGTTTCTATTTGTTGTTCTAATAATTTCTTTTGTTGTTCTAATTTTTGACAAGAATTATATTGATAAATTGCTACTGCTAAATATTCGGAAATATTTTTAAGAAAATTCACTTCATTGCTTTTCCATTTTCTCACATTAAAACATTGATGGGCGATTAATAAACCCCATAATTCATTTTTTACAATAATTGGTATGGCAATTTTAGCTTTTACTCCTAACTTTTCCATGACTTCTTTTAAACAACTATTAAGATTAGAATTATTAACATCTTCTATCGCTAAATGAAATCCATTAAGATATTTTTCTTCACAATTTTGTATATTTTTAAAACAACTTTCTTCTTGAAAATTTAACAAAGAAGGAATAATTTGATTCGCTTTTGCTTCATAAGTTACCGTATCGATAAACTGAGTTTCTTCTGAAAATTCTTGTTGAATTGGCACTTTTATTTGGTATATTAAAAGACGATCTATTTCTAATAGTGTTTGTACTTGTTCAATGGTCATTTTAATAATAATTAATAAATCCACATCCTGCTGTATTTGTTGAGTAACTTGATGTAAAATTCTTTCTTGTTCGATTTTATTTTTTAAGATAATTTCAATGGATTGAGACTGATAATATTCTTTTAGGCAACCATCTTGTAGTGTTAATGGTTTTGTTAAGATTTGTAAGATAGCAAAGATAAAATTTTGATGATCTAAATCTTCTTTTTTGTGTTGAAATAAGATAGAATTGATAGTCAATAATTGTTCATTAGAAATAATTAATTTATATTGAATTAAATCTAAAAAATCTAAAATTTCATAATGATCAAAGGTTATTGTTATTTGATAATATTGTTCATCAATTTGTTTTTCTAGTAATAATAAACATTGCAATTTAGGAGAAATAAATAATTGAAAACTCAAAAAATTATGGATATTTTCTTGAGAGACTAAATCTGATTCATTAAGATATATTATTTCTTCACGGTTATTCTTATTTACTAAGTTTTGCCAAAGATGACTAATGTTAGTAAACATTTGATAGGTAATAATTTTGCTAATAAAGGATTGATTGGGAGTAAACATTAATTAAAATTTTAAAAAGAAGGCACTTTGGTAAAATGCAGAATAAGAAAAGAAAAACTGTTAATTTTTTCCAGAGAATTTTATATTCTTATTTTTCTAACTCACTTTACTGTTAGTTTTTCTAGCTCAACAAATACCTATTACTATCATCTCTGTATTTGTTTTATTTTGGTAAAATTGTAATGTTTTCTAAAGATTAATCTAAAATTTATGATTAGTGGTATAGATTAATTTTGGTATTGTTATCGATAAATTGTGGCTTTCCATTTTCATCAACCGCACCAAATTTTTGAAAATATTGATTAATCTCCGAAGGTAATTCAGGAAAATTAAATAACTTATCACCATGAGCAATATCTGCCCAAAAATGCTTTAATAATGGTGCATATTCTTGTGCTTGTGTCACGGATAAATTTAGAGGGGGTGATGTTAATATAGTCATCATAAAGGTAAATGAGTGATCGCTAGTCCATTTTGCGGAAAAATCCCCTAAATTTTTCTTTTGTGGCAATTCAGTGATACGATGAGATTCAATAATTAATTGATTATCCTTTAACTCTAAAATGCGATAAGGATGAGGATAGGTAATTAATGAGCCTGTAGTAATTTCATAAATATTTTTATAAGTGGCGATGTCTTGTATATGTAAGTGTCCTGTAAAAATAAATTTAACCTGATATTTTTCTAAAATAGACAATAAACGAGAAGCATTATCTAACATATATCTTTGTCCTAAAATATGGTTAGATTGTTGAGGTAAGTGTTCAATGACGTTATGATGAATCATCAACAAGACTAATTTATCGGTAAGATTTGAGAGGATTTCTTCTAACCAAGTAAATTGATTTTCACTCAAGCAACCTAACTGTTTTCCTCCAGCATTAAATTGATTAGAATTAAGGGCGACTAACTGTAATCCGTCTGATACTTCACAGGTATAATCTAAATTTTCGGTGTTTTGATAGCCAAATTGTTGATAATAATGGGGAAAATCAGCAACAGCAATAGTGGTTTCATTCCCCGTTAAACTAGGAATATCATGATTACCCGGAATCACATACACTGGATAAGGTAAAGTAGCTAATTTTGCTTTTAACCAACGATGATTAACTTTTTCGCCATCTTGAGTTAAATCTCCGGGTAACAAGAGAAAATCGATATTTTCGGTGTTTAAATGTTGTAAAACGACTTCTAAGGCATTTATGCTGAATTGAGTTAAATGAAAACGATTAGCATTGGAGTCGATGGTTTCAGGTAAAGCTATATGTAAATCACTAGCGATGGCAAAACGTACATTCATAGTTTAAATTAACCTGTAAGCAAATAAAAAAAGGAGGAAAAACAAATTGACTAGAGTTAGAGTGCGTCAACACGTCAATCCGCTAAGTAATAAGTATCAACAATCAATATCAATACCACATTGGAGTCAAATATATTCTAATCTATCCCAGCCCTTTCATCTCGATTTAGGTTGTGCAAGGGGGCGTTTTTTATTACAAATGGCGCAAAAAAATCCCCATAAAAATTATTTAGGTATAGAAATAAGAGAAGCATTAGTCACAGAAGCAAATCAAATTAAAGATGAATATAATCTAACTAATCTTTACTATTTATCTGGAAATATTAATTATTTTTTAAGAGAATTATTAACATCTTTACCTCTTAATATGATAGAGTTAGTAACGATACAATTTCCTGATCCTTGGTTTAAGAAAAAACATCAAAAAAGAAGAGTTGTACAATCAGAAATAGTAGAAATTTTAGCTCAATTTTTAAGTAAAAAAGGACAAATATTTTTACAATCAGATATTCAAGAAGTAGCTGAAGAAATGTGCGAAAAGTTTTTAGAAAATTCTCATTTTAAACCTTTAACACCAGAAATATGGTTAACAGAAAACCCTTTAGAAGTAATGACAGAAAGAGAAATCGCTACTTTAAATAAGGAAGAAAAAGTTTATCGCACAATTTTAATTCTTAATCAATCATAATTTTATTAACTGACTTACCCAATTATTCACTCCTAATGGTTTGAATAGGTATCAGGTTTAATGAAAATGATTGAAGTAAAAAGTCATTGAGATTTAAAACTTTAGCAAAAATCAATGAATTTCGTAGTGAGATGTTATCAATTAACTTCTTCAACAAATGTGAAGAAATTGGCACAATGTTATATAGTTTAACATAAAAAATGTATCAAGAAAAAAAATAGTAAATTTCTTTATTTTTAAATTGCTACATTCGACACCCGACATCTATTAATTTTATATTATATTTTGCGTAACATTAGTTATTTAAAAGGGGAGAAGATTAATCATCCCCTATACTCACTAAATAGATAATCCTAATTTGACTCCAAGAATAGCATGGATAACCATAATAACTAAAGCTAAACTACCTAAATAAGCGTGAGTAGTGCGTAAACTGTCTTTATTCCCGATAAAGCCTGTAGCAGAAATTAAGCCATTTAAACCTAATAAACCGATAACCGTTGAACCTGTCCAAAAATGATAACTTTCAAATATCGGTTGATCTTGCATAATTAAGGATAGCACACCGCCACTATAACCTAGTGTAATAAATAAAAATAAAAGTGGTGCTAATTTGCGATGATCTAATTTATTGGTTTCTTTTACTTCTTTTTCCTCAGAAATACGACTACGCCAACCAGTGATAGCGACAAAACTACCCATTCCAAAGATAACAATACCCATGAAAAAAGGATGCCCCCAATGAGTAATTAGTTCAGGTGTATTAAATCCTGAGAATGTGTCGGCTACGGGTTGTAAAATTTCCCTAATGGTTTCTTTCATAATTCTTAATTTTTCTTAATAAAACTTAATTTCTTTATTTAGTATATAGCAATCTTATTTGAGTCGTAAGAAAATGATAAGTTAATTTCCCCCAAAATTGGGAGGCGAAATTCTCAAAAAGGATTGAGGAATGGTATATATAGCTTGACATTGATTTATTTCCTGAAAAAATTTGATGATAAACAGTGAAAATGTTAGATATTTTTCCTTAATTTTAAATTTCTTGTTTAACTAAATAACCACTGCTTGATAAACAATCTAATATATTTATTTCGGCGGATTTTTGACTACATTGAGAAAGATTTGTAACGGTATAAGTTTTATTTTTAATAGTTTGAAAACAGTTTAAAATTCTAGGAGAAATACTAAATTTTGTCTGACAAAAACTAACACTATTGACATCAAGAAAATAGCTATTATTGATAATGTTGTGACAGTCATTTTTGGTGCTAGAATTAGTAAAAGCATTGCAGATATTTTCAGCTTTATCAAAGGCTATCTTATTCTCATATTCATAAGCTAATTGATTTTTATTAACTATTTTTCCACTATTTCTTAAACAATCATAAATTTGATATTCATGGGTACTATTTCCACAATTTAATAATTCTAAATTTGTATAACTTTTATCTTTAATACTATCAAAACAAATAATAGTGTGAGTAGAAATAAAAAATTTATCTTCACAAAGAAAAACCGCATTAAAATCAAAATATGCACTTTGGTTAACTATATTATTACATTTCTTTCTTAAATCAGATATAGTGTATGCCTGACAAATATTATTAGCTGTATTTAAACCTAATTTGATAAAATAATTATTCAATTGATTAAAGTTATTTATTCTGTTATTTTGAGCTAGAATAAAAGTTGAATTGACATTGATAAAAATGAAAGAAAATAAGAAAGCTAATGGTTTTAATAACATTGTAAAATAAAAGAGAAAAGACAACAAAAATTATCAGTTATTTTCATCAGTAATAAATGTGTCTAAGTTAATTTTTTGCAACGCTTGAAAAATATTCTCTGATTTAACAGGTTTACTAAGATAATCATTCATTCCAGCTTTTAAACAGTTTTCTCTATCTCCTGACAAAGCAGAAGCCGTCATGGCAATAATCCAAGGTTGCTGAATTTTTTTGCCTAAATTTCTAATTTGTTTAGTGGCATTTATTCCATCTAAAACTGGCATTTGCATATCCATAAATATCACATCATAGGATTTTTGTTGGACAAATTCTACTCCTTCTAAACCATTATTTGCGATGTCTATATCTTGATAACCTAATTTATTTAACATTAAACAAGCAATTTTTTGATTAAGTTTAGTATCTTCTACTAATAAAATTTTTATGTTTAAAGAGTTAGATTTTTTTCCTTGAGATTCGATGATGATAGTATTATTATCTGATTCTAAATTAGAAGATTTAATTAATAATTGTTGAATATTTTTATATAATTCAAATTGCTTAATTGGTTTAGTTATTACTGTAGCTAAAGGAGTTGTTTTTGCTAAATTTTCTTTAGTTGCTAAATTGAAAGGTGTTAACCAAATTAAAAGAATATTTGGAGTATTTTTACGGATAAATTCAGCTAATTCTAAACTGTTTATTTGCTTTAAAGGATAATCAACTATTATCACTGTCATTATGGGTAATTTAGTTAAACAAAGATTATGACTAGAAATAATTTCTACCTTTAAACCTAAACTTGATGCTTGTAAAGTAAGCATTTCTTTTATGGCAGAAGAATCGGAAATAATTAACGCTTTTTTATCTATTAAACAACTTTTTACTAGTAAATCAGGTAAGTTAGCTTTTATGGGATAAATACTTTCTGCTTGAATAGTAACTTCAAATATTGAACCTTTATTTATTTCACTTTGTACTGTTATCGTACCTCCCATTAACTCCGCTAGTTTTTTACTGATAACTAATCCTAAACCAGTGCCGCCGTATTTACGAGTAATGGAATTATCTACTTGAGAAAATGATTGAAATAAAACATTAAGACGATTTTTAGGGATACCGATACCAGAATCTTGTACACTTATTTTTATCTGATTGACGATAACTTCAAGCCTGACAATAACTTCCCCTATATCAGTAAATTTGATAGCATTACTTACTAAATTTAAGATAATTTGTCTTAAACGATTTGCATCCCCTTTAAATAAATAATTTGTGGTAGGATCTGCTATATAAATTAGATTTAGATGTTTATTTTCGGCTTGTAATGCCATTAAACTAATTACCGATTCTATACATTCATGGATATTAAAAATCTCTGACTCTAATTCCACTTTATTTGATTCAATTTTTGATAAGTCTAAAATATCATTAATAATTGTCAGTAAAGTATTACTACTTTGATTGATGATTTCGACAAAATTCCTTTGTTCTGAGTTAAGATTAGTATCTAGTAATAACTCCGTTATGCTCATAACACCACATATTGGAGTTCGTATTTCATGACTCATGGATGCTAGAAAATCTGTTTTGGCTAAGTTAGCTACTTTGGCTTGTTTTTCTGCTTTAGATAATGCTTTATTTTGTTTAGCTAATTGTTGTATTTGTTCTTGTTCTTTTTGTAATAATTGTGCTTGACTAATGGCAATTCCTAATTGATTAGCAATACTTTCTAATAAACTTATTTCTACCGATGTCCACTTTCTAAAGCGATCGCATTGTTGTAAACTAATAATACCATTGGCTTTATTTTTATAAGAAGTGCGCACACATAACATGGATTTAAGCTCAATTTGTTGACAGAAAGAAATCATTTCCTTTAAGATAGGATCTTCAAAAACATTATCACTGATAACGACTTGATCACTAGACATAATTAGATCAAAATGAGGGTTATTCTTTGATAAATCTACCTCAATACCTAACATGGGAATAAAATCTCCTTCAATGGCTTCGGCTACCATTTGAAAAGGAGGAAAATTAAATTCATCATAGAGAGAAATATGGCAACGATTAACATTAAAAGTATTGAGGAGAATGTTAACGGCGGTTTCAAATAATTGATTAAAATCTAAAGTCTGACGAATTTCTTGAGTTATTTTTTTGAGTAAGATTTCTTGTTGAAATTTTTGTTCAATCAAAGTCTGAGATTTTTCTTTTTCTAATTCATAACCTATCCATTGACTGATTAACTTAATTTTCTCTTTCACGATACTAGAAATTTCTACATCATTTTCATCCAGTGAGAAAAAACATAAAGTACCATAAGTTACATGATTTACTTCTATTCTTGCACCAAGATAAGACTCTATCTTAAGATTGAGATGCGCAGGATGAAGGCAATAGTTTGATTTACTAATATTATTAATAGCAAAAGGTTCTTTATTTTGATAAGCTATAAAACAAAAAGTGTCTTCTAAATTTAAGGATATTTCTTGATTAAATTGCTTTCGATATTTACCGGTAGTTTGCCATTCTATGATATGGCAATATTTATCCTCTATTTTGGTTAACATTCCCACATCAAAATTAAAGGTTTTTCTTCCTAAAGCAAAAATTCCTTGTAACTTTTGTTTAAAATTAATTTTCCTAGATGAACAAATTTTATATAAACTTCTAATAAAACTTTCTTGCTGCTTAAAAGCTAATTGACTATTTTTTAATTTTTTTTCTGATTCTTGGCGACGTTTTTCACTGCGATAGGAATCAATAATATTGCTACAAACGGAAACAAAAGGTTGTAAATATTCTACTAATTCCTCACTATAACCACCTTCTCGATTCGCAATTCCTACCATACCTAATAATTCCCCTTGAGAATGAAAAGGTAAACCTAAAAAAGAATATAACGGCGGATGTCCATTGGGGAGTCCTCCACTGCGAGGATCTGTGGTAGGATTATGGGAGATAACAGGTTTTTCTGTATTAATTACTGCACCAAAGAGATTTTTTAGGTTATGAAATTCCATGCCTCTTTCTTTCGTTGCTTCATATAAACGGATAGTTTCTTCATCCCAAGCTATATTTGTAATGGCATGAACTTTTATATAAGGTTTGCCTTGGGTTTTCATATAACCTTCATCTAATTCAACTATGCCTTGAGGATTATATTTCACTTCGCTAATAAAACCATATTGACTACCTGTTAATGTTAATAAATTATCAAGAAGATTATCAAATAAAAGCTCTTTATCTACATGAGCGATAAACTGAGATTGTGCATTTTCGATAAGACTCAATAAATCATGACTGCGACTTAAATCTTTTTCCATCATTTTTCTTTCACTAATATCTCGACAATGACAAATTACCGTCTCTTCATCGATAATCTTCAGGGAAATTTCTTGCCAAAATTCTACACCATTTTTTCTTAAGGCTAATGTTTCTCCTCGCCAAAATCCTTTTTCCCATAACACTGGCAAGGCTTCTTCTTCTAATCTTTTTATTTCTTTTTTATTATACAGCGATCGCCAAGATTGTCCTAATAATTCTTTTTCAGTGTAACCGAATAAATCTAAATGGGCTTGATTGAGATAAATATATTTTTCCTGTTTTAAAATAGCAATGCCATCAGCAAAACCCTCAATAATTTTTCCTTGACATTTATCTAAAATCTTGTCAGAAGGAGAGAGTTTTTGTTGATTATCTTGAGGGAAAGATGAAAAAGGGTTTAACTTTTTGTTATCAAACTCATTAATAGACATTTAATTACTTTGGGTTAACTTTAAACACTCTCAATATTTTTTTGTATCAAACACGACTAAAATCTAGGTGTGTAATCAAAAATTTAATTATATTCTAATGTAAAAATTCAATTTTCAGTGTGATTTAAAAACATTGAGAAAAAGAATTAGAAATTAATTACTCATTACTCATTACTCATTACTCATTACTACTCCTAACTCCTCTGTTTTTTAATTTAGCTTTTAATTCTCCTTTGATGCGATTTAAAATAGATGTTTCATCTAAGGAATTAATAATGTTTTCCACCACTGCTAAAGGGCCTTTTTCACCCCAAGATGCACCATTAATAAGATAAACTTTTGTAACTTGACCGATGGCATAAGTAGATACCCCTGCTAATGCGCCTTGAGTAATGGCAACGGAAATATAAGGAGCAACACTTAAACCACCAGTAACAGGAGTCGCCAAACCTAATAAGCCTTTTAAGGAGCTTAAACCAAAGGTTACTATAATATCACTAGCAGTAATACCTCCTAAACTGAAGGCAATTTTTTGTAAGAGTTTTACGGCACTTTGCTGAGTCATAGAGATACCATAAACGTGAGAGAGGGTTAAAATCATCGCTACATCAATAATTGCCCCAGTAAACAAATCTAACGCCGTTACGGGATTTAAGGCAATGGCTGTCGCTTTCGTCATGACTGTTTCTTGGATGATTTTTTCAGCTTCTTTTTCTCTCCAAGTAATTTTTTGTTGTACTAATTTTTCGTTAATTTCTCCCGTAAATAACATGGTATTTAAAGCGACTAAAGATTTTCCTTCTTGATGAAGAATCTCTAAAATCTTGAGTTGTAAATCCTGAATTTGAGGTTTTCCCCGTTGACGAATAATTTTGTTATCTTTTAACTTCATCGCTACTAAAGGAGAAGCCGCCACCATGACTATTTCATCGGCGGATAATAATTCCCTTACCCTAACATCTCTAATGGTAGAATAAATTTCTTGACGATCAACATCAGGATATTGATCAATTTTATTAAAAACTAATAACATGGGTTTACCCACTTCCCTTAACTGACATAAAGCCTGATACTCAACCCTTGTAATATCTCCGGCAATAACAAACAAAATCAAATCAACTTGAGTAGCTATTTGATGGGCTAATTTTTCTCTTGTTTCTCCATCAATTTCGTCAATACCCGGAGTATCAATTAATTGAATTTGCACATTTTCCACCGCTTTAACCAATCTTTGCACTTTTTGCTCGGTATCACCGATATTTTCTCGACTTAGATGCCAATTAGTTTGATCTGTTTCACGAGTTACACCATGTAAAGGTCCTGTCACAAAAATTTCTTGTCCAATTAAAGCATTTAAAACACTAGATTTTCCTCTGCCAACCATGCCAAAAGCGGCAATTTGAATGATGGAATCTTCTAATTTTTGCAACATTTGTGTTAAATGAGCAATATCTTTTTCTAAACCTTGTTTTTCTTCTTCTTTTAGATCAAGATTAAGTAATAAATTTTGTAGAGATTCTTGCGCTTGTTTATAGTTAATTTCTCCTTGTAAATTGGCAAAATCGAGGATAGTATTTTCCCAGTCTTCTTCCTGCCATTGCCATTGTGTCATAATTTATCCAAAGTAAATAACTTTCGTTTTACATTTATTAGCTATCAGATATTAGGTTTTATCCGTAGGAGATTCTGAAGAATGAGACTGTGTATTAGATGTCTTTTCTAACCAAGATTTTGCCCAATGGGTAGGGATGGGAGTTTGTGCTGGTTTTAAGCCGTTTAAAACTTCAGGTAAGCTAAGGGATTCTAAGGGTTTTGCTTCTCTAAGTTTATGCCACACAGAACGAGACATTAATAAATTTTGATCAACTCTTTGTGCGCCTAATTTTTCCAAATATTCTTCTCTTTCAGGTTGATAGTCGGAGGAAGAAACTCCCAGAGATTGTGAAGGAAAGGTTTTAATTAGGGTTGCCATTTGACTTAATAATTTAGGATAAAGCCATGTATAAGCAGGATGTACTGTTAAAATTGCTTCATGGGGTTTACTGCCATCTTTAGATAAAGCTAGTTTAAAATATCCTATAGCCGCTTTTCTTTGAGGTTCAAATACATACGCACTAATTTCTTCTATGTGATTTAACCATTCGTAAATTTTTTCACTGAGAAAACTCCACAAATTCGTTTTGAAATCATCGAGATGGCGATCGAATATTTGTCGTAGCATAGGTGGCATAGAAACACAATCTAACTGATAAAGTAATTTGGCATCAGCATTACTAACAGGCAATAAATTTGGTAAATTAGGTTCTTGTTGTGCTAGTTTTTCTAATATTTCAGGTTGACAATGCCAATAGGTAATTTGTGCGAGAGGTTGAAAACCATTTTCTCGATATAATCCGAGGGTGTTTTTTTCGTTAATATTAACCTCTAGTATCCATGTTCTAGCTTCCCAAATTTTTTCAAAACAATGTCGTAATAGTTGTGAGCCAATACTACGATTACCGATAAGTAAATGACTAATAGAAGTGTTGTAATTAATTAAAACTTGCTCAACTTTCCATGTGCTTCGAGTATTATTAAAGGGTGCAACTTGTATAAAACCTAAAATTTGCTCATCTTTTTGGGCTACATATAGATAAAAATCATTGGTAAAACTGAAGGGAAATAATTTGGATAGTTGTAGTAATCCGTAAAAACTTTGATATTGCTCGATTTTTTTGAGTAAAATTTCCTGACGAGAATTATATTCAACAGATAAACGTTGTTGTAATAAAGAGGCGATGGCATTTAAGTCTCGATATTGTATTCCACGAATTTTAAGGGAGGATTTGGGTAAAGTTGAGGTATTCATCATATTTATTAAAGGTATCAGGTTTTAAAAAAGACTTTTAAATATTGCTTAGGGCTTCATGGTGAGAGGATAATGACTAATGAAAGAAAATTATTAAGTAGAAAAAGGATAAATTATTATTTTCATTTTAGCTTAACTGAGAAATTGTTAACCTCAGTTGTATGTTTTCCTCAGAGTAATGATTAACTAATGATTATTTACTCAGAGAATATCAAGATTTTTTTCAGACAAGATAGTGAAAATAATAGTTAAGAAAATTAATTCATTTCACCATCACAAAATATGAAATTCAATCACTTAAAAAGTCTAAAGGTTTCTACTATTCCCTTAATTATTGTTGCAGGTAGTTATGCCATGACAACTAATTTATTTTTATCGGTAAAACCAGTTCAAGCAGATATATCTGTAATGGTAGCTCAAAATCCCATCAAAACAGGAAAATTTATCACCGTTAAACAAGAAAAACAAACGACAGGAGAAGTAAAAATTATCACAGAAAATGGCAAACGCTATTTAGAATTAAGTTCAAATTTTAGCACAGCGAAAGGTCCTGATGTACAAGTAATCTTACACAGAAACGGTCAAATTGGAGTTAATCCGAAACAAAATGAATATTTTAATGTAGCAATGTTAAAAAGTTTTCAAGGTGGACAACGTTATCTTATTCCAGATCATGTCAATATTAATGAGTTTAAATCTGTAGGCATTTGGTGTCGTGAATTTAACGTAACTTTTGCCTTTGCTACTCTTTAATTTTCAATCAATTTCCATTATTTATTAGGAAAGTAGAAAGATTCTCATTTCTTTTTATTTTCCTGATTTTTTTTGCATTAGAAAACTTTGCTGAAAATATAGACAAATATTGATTTTCAAATATTTTACCTAACACCTCCTCATAACTCATACTTTTTGAGCAAAACCGATTATTTTTTTCTCTAATTTCTCTTTTTTAATTCCTCAGTTGTTGCTTGATGAGATAAAATTCTTCATAAAACTTAATAAATGTTTGTAAAATATGAAGAATAAATTTAATTTTACCAATATTGGTAGTTTTCATGTTAAAAAAGTGCAATGCTAGAGGAGGCAAAACCCTTGTTTAAAGAGATTTTAAGAGAAAAAGAAGGTTATTTTTTAATCAGTCATATTATTGCGATGATATTCGGTTTAGCAGGTTTATTGTTAGTTTTACCTCATCCTGAATTTATTGCGAGTTTACCAGAAATTGGACAAAGTGCGTTTCGTTGGTCCATGATGGGGGGCGGTGTGGTATATATGATCTTAGGATGGGCAACAGTAGCAATTTATGCTTATCGTCAATTAGGGACATTTCACTGGTTAACTTTCATGATTCCAGCCTTAGGAATTTCTCTAGGTAGCGAATTATTAGGTACAAGTACTGGTTTTCCCTTCGGTTCATATCATTATCTTTCGGGTTTAGGATATAAAATATCTGGTTTAGTACCTTTTACCATTCCTTTATCTTGGTTTTACCTCGGTTTTAGTAGTTATCTGATTACTAGAGTAGGTTTAAATAGGTTAGTAATTAATTCTTGGTTAAAAGATTTAGGCGCTATCGTCTTTGGTGCATTATTATTAACATCATGGGATTTTGTATTAGATCCAGCCATGAGCCAAACAAATGTACCATTTTGGCTATGGGATCAACCTGGAGAATTTTTTGGAATGCCTTATCAAAATTTTGTCGGTTGGTTTGGTACAGGAGTAGTATTTATGACCGTAGCAACGATATTTTGGCGTATAAAACCCCTTGATTTTGAGAAAGTTTCTTTAACTATTCCAGCAGGAGTTTATATCGGTAATTTTGGATTTGCGATGATTATGAGTATTGGCGCTGGTTTTTATATCCCTATTTTTCTGGGAATTTTATTAGGAATTGTACCTTTAACCGTATTTTTATGGTTAGCCAATCAACCTGATGATTCACAGAATAACACCGCAACGGAAGCCTTAGCTTCTGTATCACAACTATAACTTCTAAAATATTTAACTCGGTTTTTGATACTAAAACGTCATTAATCGAGTTATATAAAAAGTAAAAATCAAACCACCGTAAGATAGAAACAAATACATTTTTAAGGGAAAATATAAATTAAACTTATTTTGTCTTTTTAACCCTTAATATTGTGGAAACGGCAAAATTCCATCATCAAAATCAATGTTAAATATTCAGGAAAAAAAAACCTTAATTCTTATAGCCGATGACGAATCTATTAGTAGAAAATCTCTGACTTTAATGCTCAGAAGTGACAAATACGAGATTATAGGAGTAGAAAATGGTGAAGAATGTTTAACCGCTTATAAAAAATTGCACCCGGATATAGTACTTTTAGATGGCTTAATGCCCGTGATGGATGGTTTTGACTGTTGTAGAGAATTAAAAAAGTTACCTGAATCTCAAGATACAATAATATTGATGATTACAGGTTTAGATGATAGAATTTCTGTGAATAAGGCTTATGAAGTTGGCGCTACAGATTTTTTTACTAAACCCATTAATCCTGCGGTATTACGTCGTCGAATTAATTATTTACTAGAGGCAAAAAAAGCAGAAAAAGCCTTACGAGAAAGTGAGGAAAAATATCGAACTTTAGTGGAGAATCTTAGAGAGGTAATTTTTTATACAGACATAACAGGAAAATTAACATTTTTAAACCCCGCATGGAAAGAGTTAACAGGTTTATCTCCTGAAGAGAGTATAGGACATAATTTTACTGAATACATTTATCCTGATGATATACCCGTTTATGAAAAAAGTTTTCAAGAAAATAAGTGTCTTAAATATTATTCCCAAGTTAGGTATCTCAAAAATAATGGCGATATTGGTTGGATGGAAATTTTTACTTCTTTAATTTGGAAAGATGGCAAAATAAAAGGAATTTCAGGTACTTTAAATGATATTACTGAACGTAAAAGAATAGAACAATATCAAAATATTGAACGGGATGTTATTAAAATATTAGGACAATCCGAGGGGGTAGATCAAGGGGTTAACGGAGTTTTAGAGGTAATTGGTAAAAATTTGGCTTGGGAATTAGGAGAATATTGGAGTTATGATTTAGGAACAAACTTAACTGATTTTCATGCTTCATGGTATCAAAACTGTCCAGAATCAGAAAAATTCCACAATCAAAGACGAAAAACTGTTAATACCATTGAGTGGGAAAATTGGCAGTTTAAAACTTCAGGAGATTACTTAGATAAAAATAAATTGCTTTCTTCTAAAGTCAAAAGTAAAATAGAGTTAAAACAGGTGTTTTCTTTTCCTATTAATCATGGAGACGAACATTTAGGAGTAATGTGTTTCTTTTCCCGTCAAAACCAGCAAAATGATGGGACTTTGTTAGAAAATATTGCTACTATGGGGAATCAAATTGGACAATTTATTAAACGCAAACAAGCGGAAGAAGAGTTAAAACAAAGAAATTTATTATTACAATCGGAATTAAATATTGCTTCAGAGTATATTCTCTCATTATTACCCTCCCCTGATGAACAAGAGTTAATTGTAGAACAAAAATTCATTCCTTCGGCAAAATTAGGGGGTGATATTTTTGATTATTATTGGTTAGATGAGGAAAATGTAGTTATTTATTTACTAGATGTAGCAGGACATGGTATTCATTCGGCTTTATTATCCGTATCTATTTTAAATTTAGTACGCAACAATTCTTTATACAATACAGATCCTTATCAACCTTGGACTATTCTGACAGAATTAAATCGACTCTTTCAAATGGATAATGATAGAGTTAACTATTTTACTATTTGGTATGGCGTTTATAATAAAGATACTCGTGAATTAGTTTATGCTTCAGCAGGACATCCTCCCGCAATTTTAATTTCTCCTTTAAGTAATGGTTGGCAATGTCACAAGTTATCTACTCCTAATATGCCGATTGGAATGATTGAGGATATAGATTTTAGTCAAAATGTTTATGAAGTTCAAGCAGATAGTATTTTATATATATTTAGTGATGGTATTTATGAAATTGTCGAAGAAAATGGAGAAATTTGGGGTTTAAATAATTTTACTGATTTACTTTTACAAGTTAATAAAAATCAGGAATCTAATTTACAAAATATCATTGATCATGTTCATAGTATCAATAAATCTAGTAATTTTGATGATGATTTATCTATTCTTAAAATTACTCTCCATTAAAACAATAAATTATTAGTTGAAAAGAGAAATAAGGATAAAATTACCTCTATTTTAGATATGTCTTAAAATACTTTTTTTTTTCTTAAAATAAAGTTGTGTATAAAAAAAATATTGAAGGATACCTTAACAATTAAAGATAGTAAGTGTTATAGTTATTAGTTAGAAATATTAATTTTTTCTCAGATGTTTCTTGATATTTATTCATTTATATCATTAATAATTATAAGTATTTATCCTATTAAAATTGTTAACTATGCACCTTCAATCTCGATTTTACTCCACTACTATAATTATTTTTCTTTTAATAAGTAGTTTAATCGCTATTTTTTTTGGATGGATTAACGCACAAGAAACTATTTTTTCATTTTTTCATTTCTTATCTTTACAACAAAAAAACTTCTTTTCATGGTTAAATTTTTCTAATGTTCAATTTTCGATTACTTTATTTTTACCTTTAATAATAAGTATTCTAGTGATCCAGTTTACTTTAATCCTATCACCAAAACAAAAAAAATGGTCAAGAATAATAATAATTTTTACCTCCTTATTTCTGATGATTCGTTATTTTTTATGGCGTTGGCAAAGTACATTAAATTTAACTAATCCCGTCAATACTATCTTTAGTCTTGGGATATTTTTAATAGAATTAGCATTTATTATTAGTCCATTTTGGCAAAGTATTTTAATGTTAAATATTAAGCATAGAAAATCTCAAGCTGATACAATGTCAGAGGTAGTAAAACAAGGAATTTATCACCCTACAGTTGATATTTTAATCCCTAGTTATAACGAGCCTTTAGAAGTAATAAAAAGAACAATTGTTGGTTGTCAAGCTATAGAATATAACTATAAAAAAATATATCTTTTAGATGATGGAAATAGAGAAGAAATTAGACAATTATGTGAGCAATTAAAATGCTATTATATTAGTCGAGAAAATTCTATTCATGCTAAAGCTGGAAATTTAAACCATGCCTTGAGTCAAACTAATGGAGAATTAATTGTTGTTTTTGACGCTGATTTTATACCTACTACTAACTTTTTAACACGAACAGTGGGTTTTTTTCAAGACATAAAAATCGGCTTATTACAAACTTATCAGAGTTTTTATTCCCATGATCCTATTGCCAGAAATTTAGGTTTAGATGATAAAATACCGACGGAAGTAGAAATTTTTTCTCGCTATTATCAATTAGTTAGAGATAGTATAAATACTGCTTTATGTTATGGTAGCTCTTTTGTGGTTAGAAGACAATCTTTAGAAAAAATAGGGGGTTTTGTGATTAATTCTCTCAGTGAAGATTATCATACAGGAATCAAATTAGCATCAGAAAATTATCAAGTTATCTATTTAAAAGAAAGTTTGAGCGCTGGTTTATCGGCAGAAAATATTTTTGGGCATATTAGACAGCGTAAAAGATGGGCAAGAGGTACAATTCAAACATTATTTATTGCTGAAAATCCCCTGAAACTTAAAGGTTTAAAATGGTGGCAAAAATTAGCTCATTTAGAAGGTATTTTTCAATGGTTTATTAGTCCATTAAGACTTATATTATTGTTATTACCTTTAATATATATTTTTTTTCAAATCTCTCCTATCAAATCTAGTTTTGAAGAAACAATATCTTTCTTTTTGCCTTTTTATTTTGTACAATTATTAACATTTTCTTGGTTAAATTTTAACAGCCGCTCTGCTTTACTTGCTGACATTTATAATGTAGTTACTGCTATTCCTATATCTGTAGAAATTTTCCAAACTTTACTTAATCCTTTTCTTTCTATTTTTAAAGTGACTCCAAAAGGCATTAAAAATGATAATTATTATTTTAATTGGAATTTAGCTTCCCCATTAATTTTTATTCTTGTTATTAATTTAATGACGTTATTTTATTTAGGAAAAAAATTTATAATGAGTGAAAATAACTCTTTTGGTTTAACGATTTTTATTTTTTGGAATGTATATAATTTAATTATTTTATTACTATCTATCATCGTTATGTTAGATATACCAAAATTAGATGGTTATCAATGGTTGAAAATGAGAAAAAAAATTAGAATAATAACTAATGAATATATTTGGGAAGGTTTGACGGATAATATATGTGAAATTGGTGCAGAAATTAGCCTTAATTCCTTACAAATAATTCCTCCAGAAGGCAAAATAGAATTTATAAAAGAAGGATTATTATTAGAATTTAAAACTGTCAAAAATTATAGTAACAATAAAAATATTAAGATTATATTTAAAGATATTAACTTATCACAATATCGACAACTAATAATAATGATTTTTTGCCCTCCTAATAGATGGAATTACCAACAAACTCCTAGAGAATTAATATCATTTTTACTATTAATTCAATCTTTATTTATTACACCGTTAAAATTAATTAAAAGTAAGTTGATAAAGGAGAGGATACACGGAAGTTAACTCCCCTTTATAAGCGGTTTCTATTTTAGTGAGAAATTCAGATGAAGGATTAAATACATAAATTTTGTTAAATTCTTTATGGATTTTAATAGGCGTTTCTTTCTGAAATAATTGTAATTTTATATCAGGTTTTAATTTATGACTAATAGAGATAATATTACCTTCATTAATATCAAAATTATCAGTAATTAGTAAGACATTTTCAGCTTGATTAATGATTTTTGCAATGGCAGGATTATGATAACTAGAAGGTTTATTCCACCAAGTTTCACTATTTGCACTAATTATATTAGAAATAATACCAGTAGTAAAAATAACTATTAATATTATTGACCATCTTAGAGATTTTTTTTGAATTTTAATACCTAAAAAATAACCAATAGTAAGATAAATTGCTATATAAGCAGGAATAAAATATCTTGTCATACTTGATTTAACACCACCAAAAATTAAATCTGGTAAAATTAAACCTAAAGTGGGAATAACTGTTAATAATAATAAATATAACCAAATATTTTTCTCTGTATTTCTTATCAAAAAAAAGAAACTATATCCTATGATAATTAAAACTAAAATAATAAAAATATAGCTTAACCAATGATATAATGGTAAGCCCATATCAGCAAATAAGCTAGTAAAATGTAATCCCCATAAATTAGCTAAAAATATTAGTGGTTTTTCTATCTTTGTCCATTGAGTTGTATCTTTAAGTACGTTAAAATTAATTAACATAATAATAACCCAAGGAATAAATAAAAGAAAACTGATAATAGTATATTTAACGAAATTTATTAGTTTATTTTTACTTAAGTTTTTCCTCATAAGCAAAATATAGATAATATTTACAAAGGGCAAAAATATCGATAGAATCGAGGTATAAAAAGTTAAAGATAAACTCAAACTATAACTAATCCAATGAATACCTTTATTAAATTTAATACTTTTGACAAAAAATAAACTAGATAAAATAATAGTTAACATCCATAAACTATATTCTCTTGCTTCTTGTGCATATAATATTTGAAAAGGCGAAATTGCTACTAAACTAACGGTAAGAAAACTCACAAACTTATCATTAAATAATTCCCTAGATAACCAATAAATAGCTGGAA
The DNA here is from genome assembly GCF_041753295.1 of Geminocystis sp. NCBI lineage: Bacteria > Bacillati > Cyanobacteriota > Cyanophyceae > Chroococcales > Geminocystaceae > Geminocystis > Geminocystis sp. Next base: position 13,337 of record NZ_JBGSUU010000042.1, on the reverse strand, counting down.
AAACTAGCAAACTAAAAATTATGGATAAGCTGCGATTAATAATAATTGAACTACCAAAAATATTTTGCCACAATCTTAAGATAATATAGTAAAGTGGAGGGTGTTCTGGATGGGTATTAAGAGATTTTATTGTTTGCGAAAAAGGAGTATTTAGGGATAATTTTTGAAATTTTAATAACTCTTGTGTCGTAATAATTTTACCGTTAAAAAAAGTATCTGTTACTTCATTACTTTGATAACCAGCAACCCTTAAAGAAGTATAAACCTCATCATGCCAATAAATTTTTTTATCTATATTTGTTACTCGAAAAAAAATACCGATTACGATAACAATAATAACTACTATTATTAACCAAAACTGACGAAGCGATCGCAAAGTATTTGTCATCAGATTATAGGAAGAGAATAAAAAAATGTGACGTAAGTATTTTCACTTATATGAGGAATTAATATTATAGCAATAAGAAATATTGTCATGATTTTAAAAATTAAGTCGTCAACAACCACGAATTTTTGTTACATTTAACTTAACAATTCGCAATAGTTGAGCAAAATATGTTGCTAAAAACAAAAAAAAATTTTTTCTTATGTGATAAAAATAAGGAACAAGATACAGTAAAATTAGCTTCAATATGGGAGAATATAGACTTTTTTAGTTGTCCTTTAGATTATAACTTTCATCTACATACAAATTGTTCTGATGGACAGTTAACACCCGAATCTATAGTTGAACAAGGATTATCCATTGGATTAAAAGGATTTGCTATCACGGATCATCATAGCGTAAAAGGTTATTATCGTGCGAAAAATTGGTTAAAAGAAAAATATAATCTTACCTCTAATGTGATGCTACCTCATTTATGGACTGGTATTGAAATCACCTCTGAATTAAACGGTACAAATGTTCATATATTAGGTTATGGTTTCAATCCTGAAGCGGATATTTTACATAAATATTTTACAGGAGAACAACCTAACGGAAAAGATGCCCTTGCCAAAAATGTCATCAGAAATCTTCATGAAGCTGGAGGATTAGTGGTGTTAGCACATCCTGCTAGATACCGTCGTAGTGCATTAGAATTAATCCCCGAAGCTATGGAATTAGGTATTGATGGAGTAGAAACTTATTATGCCTATAGTAATCCTCATCCATGGCAACCCAGCGAAAAGCAAACTATGATGGTGAAAAAAATGGCAGAAAAGTATAATTTATACACAACTTGTGGTACAGATACCCATGGTAATAATATTTTAGTGCGTCTATAAGTTGATATTTATTAATATCTAAATTAACAAAAAAAATACTTTAAATATTGAAAAGTATAAAAAATTAGAGTTAAATATATATCAATTATTCTGATAAATAGTTAGTGATTATAGAGGATAAAAAAAGATGAATAACTTAACTATTGATTTATCTTCCGTTGATTTAACTGATGAGCAATTTTTCAAATTATGTGTAAATAATCGAGATTATAGATTTGAAAGAAACAGTCAAGGAGATTTAATAATTATGTCGCCAACGGGAGGAGAAACAGGTAATAGAAATGCAGATATTTGTTATCAATTACAAGCATGGAATAGAGAAAAACAATTAGGTAAAGTGTTTGATTCCTCCACAGGGTATAAGTTACCATCAGGCAGTAATCGCTCACCTGATGCGTCTTGGATACCTCTTGAAAAATGGGATAATTTAAGCACTCAAGAAAAACAGAAATTTTTGCCTTTATCTCCTGATTTTTTAATAGAATTATTATCCCCTACTGATAATTTAATTGATACCCAAAATAAGATGAAAGAATATCTCGAAAATGGGACAAAATTAGGATGGTTAATTAATAGAAAAACTAGACAAGTAGAAGTTTATAGAATTAATCAAAAAGTAGAAATTTTAGTGAATCCTCATAATGTATCAGGAGAAAATATTTTAGAGGAATTTAATCTTGACATGGAATCAATTTGGTAAAAAAATTAATACAGAAAAGACAATTAATAGGGGTTGGTGATAAAAACGAAAACCTTTATTAGTAATTACTTATCAACTATTTTTAAAACTAATTTTAACTATACTAAAAAGCTGACGACTGATAGCTAACAGTAAAAGAAAGCAACATTAACTTTATAATGAAGAATGTAAAGAAAAGTTAAGAAACATTAGAAAAAAATGCGAGTTGCCATTGTAGGTGCAGGATTAGCAGGTTTAGCTACAGCTATTGACTTAGTTGAAGCTGGTTGTGAAGTAGAAATATTTGAATCTCGCCCTTTTGTCGGCGGAAAAGTAGGCAGTTGGGTTGATAATGACGGTAATCATATCGAAATGGGGTTACACGTTTTCTTCGGTTGCTATTATAATTTATTTGCTTTAATGAAAAAAGTAGGTGCGATGGATAGTTTACTATTAAAACAACATACTCATACCTTTATCAACGAAGGCGGTAGAGTCGGGGAGTTAGATTTTCGCTTCATTACAGGTGCACCATTTAACGGCTTAAAGGCTTTTTTTACTACCTCTCAATTATCTACCCTCGATAAAATTGCCAATTCTTTAGCCTTAGGTACAAGTCCTATTGTAAGGGGTTTAGTGGATTTTGAGGGGGCTATGCGCAATATTCGTGACTTAGATGGCATTAGTTTTGCTGACTGGTTTCGTAAACACGGAGGAAATCAAGGTAGTCTCGATAAAATGTGGAATCCCATTGCCTACGCTTTAGGCTTCATTGACACTGAGAATATTTCAGCTCGTTGTATGTTGACAATTTTTCAATTCTTTGCTGCAAAAACTGAAGCGTCTGTACTACGAATGCTAGAAGGCTCACCTCATGAATATTTACATAAACCCATAGTTAATTATTTAGAATCTAAAGGGGTTAAAATTCATACCCGTCGTCAAGTTAGAGAAATTAAATATCAAGAAGGAGAAAAAACCCTCGTCACGGGTTTAATGATTGCTAACGGTGACACAGAAGAATTAGTTACCGCAGATGCTTATGTTTGTGCCTGTGATATACCCGGTATTCAAAAAGTTATCCCCGAAGGTTGGCGTAAATGGTCAGAGTTTGATAATATTTATAAATTAACTGCTGTACCAGTTGCCACAGTTCAACTACGTTTTGATGGTTGGGTAACGGAATTACATAGTGAGAAAAAACGCAAACAGTTAGAAAAAGCAGAAGGTATTGATAATTTACTTTATACTAGCGATGCAGACTTTTCCTGTTTTTCGGATTTAGCTTTATCTAGCCCTTCTAATTATTATCGACAAGGAGAAGGTTCTTTGTTACAATTAGTTTTAACTCCGGGTGATCCTTTTATCAAAGAAAGTAACGAAAATATCGCCAACCACGTCTTAAAACAAGTACATAATTTATTTCCTTCTTCTCGGGATTTGAATATGACATGGTATAGTGTGGTTAAACTAGCTCAATCTTTATATCGGGAAGCACCGGGTATGGATGTTTATCGCCCATCACAAAAAACTTCCATTGCTAACTTTTTCCTAGCTGGTAGTTACACTCAACAAGACTATATTGATAGTATGGAAGGTGCAACTATTTCAGGAAAACAAGCCGCCCAAGCAATATTACAATCTAATACAAAAGTACTGGCGATCGCTTAAAATAAATAATAGGTAATAAGTAATAAATAAGACAATAAAAGAGTTTATTGTAAACCTAACCAAGTTAATAAACCTTGTCCAGTAAAATATTCAATAGATAAAGTAATAATAAAGCCAATCATTGCCGCTCTACCATTTAATTTTTCAGCATAATTGTTAAAGCCGAATTTTGGTTCTTCAATATTGGGGGTTTTGGTGGGTTGAGGTTGAGTCATAGTTGAGAAACTCCTAATTAAACAGTAATTATCTGGTTTTATTAAATTTTGTTAACATCTTAACATTAATTAACATTAATGGAAAATCAAACAAGAAAAATAGTTGATTATAGCCAATGTCCAAATTCTGTCATAAAAGTATCATTGAGAATAGCTTGACGAATTTTATTAGTGAAATTAATTAACTCGTGTAAATTATGAATAGATAACAAAATAAAACCTAACATTTCTCCTGAGCGCAATAAATGGTTAAGATAAGCACGGGTAAAATTTTGACAAGTATAACAGCTACATTGAGGATCTAAAGGGGTAAAATCTTCTTTATAAGGAGCATTTTTCAAGTTAATCCGCTTACCTTGCACTAATGCGGCACCATGTCGCCCTAAACGAGTAGGGATAACACAATCAAATAAATCAATGCCAGAAGCGATAGCTATAACCATTTCTCTATAAGTGCCAACACCCATGAGATAGCGAGGTTTATTGACAGGTAAAAGAGGAGTAGTCCATTGTATAATTTGATGGATTAATTCGGGTTTTTCTCCCACACTAACACCGCCGATGGCATAACCGGGTAAATCTAAACTAACTAAATCTTGTGCACATTGAGTGCGTAAGTCAGCATAAATTCCTCCTTGCACAATACCGAATAATGATTGTTTATCTGGCTTTTCATGGGCATTTATACACCGTTGCAACCATTTGTAAGTACGTTCAACAGCAATAACAACCTCATCTCGTGTAGCGGTGGCAGGAGGGCACTCATCGAAAGCCATAATAACATCCGCACCTAAAGCATTTTGAATTCTGATGGAGTTTTCTGGTGTCATATTAATAATTCTACCGTCTTTCGGGGAGCGAAATTTAACACCATCATCGGTAATTTGTCGTAATTTAGCTAAACTAAAAACTTGAAAACCGCCAGAATCAGTTAACATGGGTTTTTCCCAACCGACAAAATTATGTAACCCCCCAGCCTTAGCAATAATCTCCTCACCCGGTTGGATATGCAAATGATAAGTATTACCTAAAATCATTTGTGCATTAACTTCCCTGAGTTGTGCAGGAGTAATACCTTTGACAGTACCTACAGTACCCACAGGCATAAATTTAGGAGTTTCCACATCACCGTGGGGAGTAGAAAAAACTCCAGCCCGTGCTTTAGTATGAGAACAAGATGCAATTAAAGAATAAGAAAAAGACACTAAACAATGAACAATTAAAAATTAATAATGAACAATTAAAAAAATTATCCATCATCTACTATACATTGTTATCTATTCTTTTTTATTGCGGAAGATTTAATTTTTAATTTTAAGAGTTTAGAAATCTTCGTCTAATTGTACATCCCATTTAGCCGAAAGTACTTCTCCTAACATTTCTTCTAAATTATCAAACTCCAGATTTTTTTGAGATTGTTGTTCTTGACAAGATGTAACCAGAGGAATTAAAGTTAACTTACGATTGTCTTGTACTAAATCAAAATAGGTTTCTTGAGGAGATACTTGATTAAGTTGTAGATAATCAAAACTTTGAATATTGATGTAGAGACTGTTATTGATTACTACAGTAGCCTGAGTTGAATCGTTGAAAACTTCTAAAATCCAACCTTGTCCTTGATTTTGTATTACTCCATCAAGACTGTGTATATAACGTACTTGAGTTAAATCGTTGATTAGGCGTTTAATATCTTCTTTGTTAACTAAAATTCCCGACTCAATAATACAAGGTGCTGGTAAGTGATAATAATTCCGTTGATGACTCATAATAAATAACCCTTTTTTTTCGCTCTTACTTACTAATTAATTTGATGATAAGTTGAAAATATTAACATAAATCTGACTTTTTTTCAGTACATTAATATTAACTTTTTTGTTTGAGTTTAGCATTGTGGGCTAAAGTAGAAAAACATACAATATTTAACTGAATTAACCATTAATTCAAAGAATAATTAGTTATCAGTTATTAAGTGATATATATATTATTACAACATTAGCAACTAATATAAAATCAACTTTATGAAAGATTAATTCAATCTTCGACAACTAAATTGTGATGTTGAGATTGAAAAAAAGTTAAATTTTTGACAAACAAGCCAAAATCTATTTTCATGTTAGTAGCAAATCTCAGATTAAATGAATTTTTATTGTTTGCTACGACACAATCTTAACCTAAAATTTCTATTTTGTTTAGGTTTATTTCTATATGTTAATTGATTATGAAAAAATTGATCTCTTCTTTTTTTGGGGCGATAGTTTTTTACACGATTATTCCTGTTTCTGATTTTTTTCCCCTAGAGTTTAACAAAATTGCTCGATGGTTGCCTTATATTGGTATTTTTTTAGGTTGTTTACTAGGATTAATAGCCGAGTTTTTTACTTTAATAGATATTCCGTCTCTTACGAAAGCTGTTTTAATGGTTTGTTGCTGGATTTTTTTAACAGGAGGCTTACATTTAGATGGAGTAATGGATACTGCTGACGGTTTAGCGGTGCAAAATCCTGAAAAAAGATTAGAAGTAATGCGGGATAGTAATAGTGGTGCTTTTGGTGTAATGGCAGGAATTATGGTTATTGCTTTAAAAATCGCTAGTATCAGTGAAATTAATCACTATCTCTGGATTTCTCTAATTATTTCTGCTAGTTACGCCCGTTGGGGGCAATTAATGGCTATCGCACTATATCCTTATGTAAGGAAAGAAGGAAAAGGAGTTTTTTTAAAAGAAAACCTAAATTTACCTATAGATGTTATTTTTAGCTCATTATTTATGATTATGTTAATAATTACTCAATATTTCTGGCTAAATCAATCATTAACATTAATTACCTTAACTTTGCTGATGAGTATTATTATCTCACTATTCATCGGATGGTGGTTTTATAAGCAACTAGGAGGACATACAGGAGATACTTATGGAGCTACAGTAGAATGGAGTGAAGCCTTAATTTTATGTGCTTTAACGGTGCTTAATCATTAAAAATTCATTATTAATTATTCATTATTAATTATTCATTATCAATGTATCGGTAACTTTAGCAATATCATAAATTTCTTTAACATCATGAATCCTCAAAATATCAGCACCCTGAGTAATAGCATAACCGCAAGTAGCTGCCGTACCCCAAATTCTTTCTAAGGGATTTTCTTGTTTCAAAATTGTGCCAATAAAACTTTTTCGAGATGTGCCTATTAACACAGGAAAACCTAAATTTTTAATTATTTTAATATTTCTTAATATCTCTAAATTTTGTTGGTAATTTTTAGCAAAACCAATGCCCGGATCTAATATGATATGCTCTTTTTTAATACCCCATGTAATGGCTTGATTAATTCTTTCTTGAAAAAACTGATTAATATCCCCGATTAAATCTTGATAATCCGTAAAATTTGCCATAGTTTCAGGATTACCTCGAATGTGCATTAAAATTATCGGTACATTCAATTTAGCGACGAGAGGCAACATTTCTTGATCAAAAGTTCCTCCTGAAATATCATTAACAATATCAGCACCAACGGTTACGGCTTTTTCCGCTACTATAGCTCTAGTGGTATCAATAGAAATAGGAATATCTGATTGTTGACGTAAAGCAGAGATAACAGGAATAACCCTTTCTAATTCTTCTTCTAAAGTGATTTGTTGCGCATTGGGGCGGGTAGATTGTCCACCAATATCAACTATATCAGCACCGTCAGAAATCATCTTCTGAGCCTGTTTTAAAGCTTTCTCAATACCATTAAATTGTCCACCGTCACTAAAACTGTCAGGAGTTACATTTAAAATCCCCATCAAAAAAGTGCGATCACCCCAATTAAATTGATGATTGCGAATGGTTAAGATTCTTACCATAGAGATTAATCAATGCTCTAACTTTAAGAGATAAAATTCAAGTACAATTTGCAAAAAATCCCCATAATTACCTAAGTGAATTTTAGATTAAACTCAGGATATAATTGGAGATAAAATTTATAGATAGTTAACTAAACGGGCAAAGCTATTCGCTTCAAGACTAGCACCGCCGACTAATGCACCGTCAATGTCAGATTGTGCCATAATTTCGTCCACATTTTTGGGATTAACAGAGCCACCATACTGAATAGTTACATCTTTATTACTTAATTGAGAGCGGATAATACCAATAACTCGGTTTGCTTCTGTAGCTTCGCAAGTGTCACCAGTGCCAATAGCCCAAATTGGTTCATAAGCAATTACAAGGTTATGTTGATCAACGTTTATTAAACCTTTTTGTAATTGATTGATAATAATATTTTCCGTTTCACCAGCATCCCGTTGTGCTTTACTTTCTCCCACACAAAGAATCGGAGTTAAACCATGTTTTTGAGCAGCTAAAAGACGAGAATTGACGGTTTCATCAGTTTCACCAAAATATTGACGACGTTCACTATGACCGACAATAACATAATTAATGCCAATTTCCGTTAACATAGCGCCTGAAACTTCACCAGTAAATGCACCTTGTTCTGCCCAATGGATATTCTGTGCCCCTAATTTAACTCGACTACCATGCAAATTTTTCGACATAAAATGTAAACTGGTAAAAGGCACACACAAAACTACTTCTCTGGTTTCGGGGGTATCTTCTAAATGGGGTAAAAAAGCCTGTAAAAATTCTAATGACTCACTTTGAGTCTTGTGCATTTTCCAGTTACCGGCAATAATAATTCTTCGCACTTTTGCTCCTAATTTCTGTTATTGAGTTAATTTACTTATGCTATGCTCAAATTTTCTTCATAACATTTCAACGAGCATAAGTATCAAAACTAACATTTTATAATGTATCGGTTATTTTAGTAAATGCTTATTTTTTTTTGAAAATTGTTTAAAGTGAATCAAATTCTTTAAAGTGAATATCGTTTTAAGGGTGAATGCCATTCACCCCTACGGAGTTATCAACCTCCAGCCACCGCAGGTACAATACTAACTTCATCACCGTCTGTTAAAGTCGTCGAAACATTGTCTAAAAACCTTATATCTTCGCTATTAACATAGAAGTTAAGGAAACGACGAGGTGCGCCTTGTTCATCACATAAACGAGCTTTAATACCGGGGCAATTAGCTTCTAATACGTCGATTAATTCTTGAACATTAGTAGCTTCACATTCGATGGTAGCTTGTTCTTTGGTAAATTTTTGTAAAGGAGTAGGGATTAATACTTTAACAGCCATAATTTAATTCAATTTTAATAAAGTTTATAATCATTTTATTTCCCTCTGTCTAGCAAAGGGTAAACAGAGAGATTTTATTTAATAGACCTCTTGCAAAATAAAAAGTAAAATCTATTTTAGGATGGAAAACGTTAATTTCTTAACTTATTACTCATTACCTATTACTCATTACTCCACTTCTGCAAGAAGTCTAATATATGATGGTGGGCGATGCCCATAGTACTAAACGGAAACTTGTTGCCATTCTAAACGTTCAAGGGTACGAGAGCGATCTAATGCCCGTTCAAAACTGTCTAATTTAGGCTCAATCAAGAAAGGCTCACTAATATATCCTTGTACTGCTTCTTGGGTTTTCAAGCCGTTACCCGTGATATAAACTACAGTAGTTTCTTCGGGATCAATTTTTCCTGCTTCTACTAATTTTTTCAACACCGCAATGGTTGTACCACCTGCCGTTTCGGTAAAAATACCTTCAGTTTCTGCTAAAAGTTTCATTCCTTCGATAATTTCCGCATCGGTGACGGATTCTATATTACCGTTAGTCTTACGAGCGAGTTCTAAAGCATACATTCCATCGGCTGGATTACCAATAGCAATAGATTTAGCGATAGTGTTAGGTTTAACGGGAATAACAAAATCTCTGCCTTCTTTAAATGCTTGAGCAATGGGAGAACAACCTTCCGCCTGCGCACCACTAAAACGTACGGGTTTATCATCCACTAAACCAACTTTAACGAACTCTTGGAAACCTTTATGAATTTTGGTAAATAAAGAACCAGAAGCTAAAGGTGCGACAATATGATCTGGTAATTTCCAGCCTAATTGTTCGGCAACTTCAAAGCCTAAAGTTTTTGAACCTTCAGAGTAGTAAGGACGTAAGTTAATGTTAACAAATCCCCAACCGTAGGTATTACCAACTTCACAGCAAAGGCGGTTAACTTGATCATAGTTGCCTTTTACGGCCATTACTGTGGGATTGTAGATTAATGTGCCTAAAACTTTTCCTGCTTCTAAGTCAGAAGGAATAAAAACACAACAGTCTAAACCAGCATGGGCAGCAATGGCGGCTGTAGAGTTAGCAAGATTACCCGTACTAGCACAGGAAACGGTGGTAAAACCTAATTCTCTAGCACGAGTTAAGGCAACAGAAACTACTCTATCCTTAAAACTAAGGGTAGGCATATTAACAGCATCATTTTTAATATAAAGATTTTTCAGACCTAAACGACGAGCCAAGCGATTTGATTTAACCAACGGAGTCATGCCCGTACCTACATCTATAGGATTTTCACTTTCTACGGGTAAAAATGCTTTATAACGCCAGATGGAATTTGGTCCTTTGGCGATACTTTCACGGCTTACTTGTTCACGAATAGCATCATAATCGTAAGCTACTTCTAAGGGTGCAAAGGTTTCTTCACAAATATGAATGGCTTTGAGAGGATATTCTGCACTTCCTTCTTTGGAGACTAATTTAGTGAAAGTGGGTTTAAATTTGGCGCTAGGGCGATCAATTGCTTGGGTCATTTTATCTTCTCCTGTGATCGATAATGATGAATCTGAAAATAATCTTTAAATGATTGCTTGTGTAAAAAGTATAACAGTTAGCAAAATTAGTGTCAAATATACCCGACTTTTTTAGTCTGGATTATTTCTCTTAAAAATTATTTAGGCTTTGCTGAAAAAGTGTGAATGATAATGATAATGATAATGATAATGATGAGGTTAGGTTTAAAAATCAAGGTTTTATCGGAAGTAAAATATTATGTGGTTTGAAAAATATTTTGAATCATTTGCTTCTCTAAACCTAAAGCGATGGTTTCTAATTCCATTACCTCCGCCGAGGATAAACGCCAACCTAATGCGCCAATATTTTCTTTTGCTTGAAAGATAGTTTTTGCGCCCGGAATGGGAATTGTACCTTGACAAATACACCAATTTATGGCTACTTGTGCCATGGTTTTACCGTTATTTTTGCCTATGACATCTATCGCTTGTAATAAAGGTTTAATTTTTGGTAATAAAGACTTAAATAAACTTTTTCTTGCCCCTGATGGTAAATTATCTAAATTTCTATATTTACCTGTTAAAATACCTAATGTAAGAGGACTATAAGCGATAATTTTTACGTCTAATTCATCGCATAATGGTTTTAATTCTAGCTTTGTTAGACCATAAGTCGAGAGTAAAGAATATTGAATCTGCAAAGTACTAATTTTTACTTCTTTTGTGAGGAGAAAATCATAGGCTTTTTGTAGGTTTTTCGGTCCATAATTAGATAACCCTATTCCTTTAACTAATCCTTGATGATACAATTGGGCTAAACCTTCTAATAAGGGTTTTTCTTGCCAAGGAAGATATTTAGCAGGAGACCAGTGCATTTGAACTAAATCAACGGGTTTACCTAATCTTTCAGCAGATTTCTGACAGGCGTTAATCATGGATTGAGGTGTTAAACGCCAAGGATATATTGCTAATTTGGTAGCGATGGTAATATCATTTTGATGATCTCCTTGATATTTTCGGGCAAATGTGCCTAAAAGTGTTTCACTACGTCCTTTTAGTTTTCCTGTACCATAGGAGTCTCCCGTGTCAAACCATGTCACTCCTTGAGAAACATTTAAGTTAAAAACTTGCTCTAATTCTCGATCCATAGTAGGATCATAATTCCAGAGAAAACGATTTCCCCATGCCCATGTACCGCATCCCATCGGCGATAGAAATAAATTGTCTGCTACCTTAATGTTAGATTCAATCATAAGTATTGGGAATAAAAAGGGAAATCAATTAATCACTTTCATTATAGATAAAGATTTAGAAGCAAAGAAAAATTTAATAAAACATTTTTTAATCACTGTTTTAAAATCTATTACCGTATTTTTTACTTCTTCGGCTAAATCTTCAGCAAAATCATCCACTTTATTCCTTTCTTGAAAAGCTAATTTATTTAGATCTTTCTCCCAATTATTAAGCATTTCAGTACTAGGATTTTCTAAGATTTCTAATCTTTCTTTAAATTTAGTTTCAGTACTTCCATCACTGTTGATAATTAATTCTCCTGCAATAATTTTAGTTATTAAATCTCCTGCTGTCATTCCATTTTCGATAGCTTTTACTTCTATTTCTCTTATTACTTGAATAGGTAATTTTAAAGTACCCTTTTTAAGGTTTTGTTCTCCAAAAATTATCATTTCAATACGATTTGCAGTAATTTTATGAGGTTCATAAGTATCTAAAACTTCTTGCCATTTTTGGACTAATTCTTCTTCACTTAATTTGATTAATAAACGTGCTTGAGCTTCATTTTGGGGAATAATATTAAACCCAGCTTTTATTAGTTTAATAGCAATACTAGCTGAATCTATTACTTGATTTGCTCTCCATATTTGATAATGAACTGCTTTCTCACAATACTCTTTGAAGGATTTATATCTATTTTTATATAAGCGATAATATTTGACTTGATATAATTGAATTCCTAATTTTATATAGCTTATTCTATTATATTTTATACTATTAGTAATTTGTTCTAATTGATTATATTTTCCTTCTTCATTGACATAATAACATTCTTCTAAAATTGATTTATATGGTTCTTTTATATCTTCCCAAAATAGTTCATCGTTACTTCCTTCTCCACAACTATATAAAATGGCGATCGCCTCTTCAGTATTTCTATTTATTACATTTTTTGTGATTAATTGACTCATAGTTGTGTTTATAATTTTACTATCTTTTTAGTACATTGTTAGTACTATTTTCTCTAGGGGTTTTTATTATACATCTTTTACTGAAACTATCGATAACAATTTTAATAATATTTTTTTTAGCACTATTTAATAGTAATAAATAATGAATAATAAATAATGAATAATTAATAATGAATAATAACTGAAGTTACGCACTAATTCAAATGTTTTTACTAGGTTTCAGGTTGCAGGTAGTAGGTTTCAGGTTTCAGACACAAAAGAACTCAGGTGATTCGTCCGTCAAAAGATTTACTTCGACATTACGTTTAGAATCCTAAAGGCAAGTTAATGCAACGCTTTCCTCATTCTTCTACAAGAAAAAGAAGAAAATCAATAAACTTATGTTTCTTGTCAATTCTTTAACCCGACACCTGACACCCGACACCTGACACTTCAAACCAACAATTAATTCTATTTTTGCGTAACATTAGATAATTAGGGTTTGCTGAATAAATCAGAAAGCTATTAAAATCAAGGCTTGGGGCATCGTTAAGTTAATAAAAAAGTGCGTAGTTTTAGGCATTTTTGCTCAAAAAACAGGGTAGTATTATACAGTTACAAACTCTAATTTCA
>NZ_JBGSUU010000041.1:0-1685 GCF_041753295.1 Geminocystis sp. | reverse complement strand
TCGGCTCGCAGGCAACCGGCCTTGGGCCGCAAAAGTGGTTGCCCAGGCCCGCGAGTCACTGGCAGATGCGGAGGAGACGTTGAGTTCCACCGAAGAGGAGCCGGGTGAAAAGTAGGGGCCGGGGACTGGAGGCTGGAGACTGGGGACGAGGAAAGGGCGAGTGCGTACTGATTACTGATTACTGATTACTGATTACTGATTACTGATTACTGATTACTGATTACTCCACTTCTGCAAGAAGTCTAATCTTGAGATAAAGTATAATTAACAAAACAGTTCATTGACTTTTATCTATCTATGATTTATTATGTATAATAAAAGATAAATAGATAAAGGAGAAAAATGTTTGATTCAAGCAACCTTACATCAACTAAAAGTATTTGAAACCACCGCACGTTTAGGTAGTTTTACCAAAGCAGCAGAAGAATTAGACATCACTCAACCAACAGTATCAAGTCAAGTCAAACAATTAACGAAAAGCGTTGGCTTACCTTTATTTGAGCAGATTGGCAAACAACTTTACCTCACCGAAGCAGGAAAAGCATTATTTACAAGCTGTCAAGATGTTTTCACAGAATTAGACAACTTTGAAATGAAAATTGCCGATTTTAAAGGTACAAAAGAAGGAAAATTACGTTTATCCGTTATCACTACAGCAGCTTATTTTATTCCTCGTATTTTAGGCTCATTTTGTCAAATTTACCCTGATATTGATGTGACGTTGCAAGTAATCAACCATCAACAAATACAGCAGAGAATGTTAAATAATCAAGATGACTTATACATTATGAGTCAACCACCAGAAGAAATTGATTTAAAAAGTAAACCTTTCATTGAGAATCCATTAGTAGTTATTGCTAGAAAAGATCATCCTTTAGCCAAAGAGAAACAAGTACTTTTAGAAAAGTTACAGTTCTATCCTTTTATTATGCGCGAATCTGGCTCTGGAACTCGAAAAGCCGTACAAAATTTATTTAATCAATATGATATTACGGTAAAAGTGCGCCTAGAATTAGGTAGTAATGAAGCTATCAAACAAGCTATTTTAGGTGGATTAGGAATCTCTGTGTTGTCTAAACATACCTTAACTTCTGCTTGTCATGAAGATTTAACAATTCTTAATGTAGAAAAATTCCCTATTTCTCGATACTGGTATATCTCTCATTTAGCGGGGAAACAATTATCTGTAGTTGCCAAAACTTTTTTAGATTTTTTAATTGATAGAACTCTACTTATGGAAGTTTAACTTAGATCTTCCTCATCATAAAATGTACTTAAACAAAAGTAAATACAACGTTAAAGTTTATTTTTTGGTTTACATATATCTGTATTTTTGTTTTAAACAAAAGCAACTAACAATATATTTATGACATTCATAAACTGTGAACTACCCACACTGAATTAAAATTACAGTGTTGGCTTCCTACCCAAAGAAATGCTTTTTACTCCGAGAAGTAACGAGTCTTAATTTCTGACGATAGGCTTTACCCCACGTTCCGTAGGTCAAATACACGGTATCATAGAATTATATTTATGTGTATGGCTTGGTTATCGCCATTATCCGCCCGTGTGCGGTTGTTCTTATCTTATCAGAATTTTCAACCGTTGTGACAAGATAGAACGTTTATTTATCTGTCGAAATTCATCCCACACTTGTTTGATTTATTTTTTGTTGAAAACAAAGT
>NZ_JBGSUU010000040.1:0-8723 GCF_041753295.1 Geminocystis sp. | reverse complement strand
TTGGTGAAGCCTTAGAAGCGTTTCGCACCGCCATATCTTTTCGCTTTTTTCAATGGTTAAAAGATAATATTGAGGTATTTACTAATTATAAAGCAAGTTTGGGCTTTGTTTGGGCATAATTTTTGTTTAAGTACCGTTAACATTACGATAATATTGATAAATATAGCAATCTTTAAATTATTTGTAAAAAATCGTTGCTTTGCTATGTACCCTCTAATTTTGAGGGAAATTAACTTATTATTTTTTTACAACTCAAAATAGTATTGCTATAGAAAAAACTATAGATATTTATTTTAGGATAATAATGATAAAAATTAAAACAATTATTCTCTTTTCTATCACCTTATTTTTAATTAGTTTAAATAATAATACTTTAGCTAATCATTTAAGTATAAAATCTCCTCAATTAGTAAGTCAAAAAGCAATTAAGAATTATTGTAAACCTAATGAAAGTTTATTTTTAAGTGCAGAAACTAAAAACTTTTGGCTTAATATTTGTGGTGGAGATTTGCCAAGTCATTATGTAGGGGTTAGTAAAAAAAATGGTAACAGTATTCGTTTACCTTTAGATGATTATAATAAAAAAGGTGATTATTTTTCCGCTTATAATGGCAATGTTAATTACTTGATTATTTTTAATACTCCTAAAGGTAGCTTTTTAACCGTTACGGAAGGGAAAAAAGAGTTATTTCGAGAACCTCTTATTAGTTGGTAATATAGATTTATATTGTGGTTTCTTTTTTATATAAACTAACTAATGTAGCAATAGAGATAGCTGGGAAAAGTTGCCCACATAATCCTTCTAAATTACTAACCATCATGGCAAAATTATTTACAGGAGTTATATCACCATAGCCAAGGGTTGTTAAAGTAACAAAACTAAAATAAAATAAGTTAGCATTTACTTGCATTATCCTAGATTCTGGAAAATGAAAAGCATTTATGTCAAAAAAATAGATGACTTTATAAAATAAAAACCAGAGTATTCCTAATAGAATATAAATACAAATTCCTCCTCTAATTACATCATTATTAACTCTTGTTTCTAAATGAACTTTTTGATAAATAGCAACAATAGAAAGAATTAAAAATATACCATCAATAATAGTAGTTATAATGGCTAATAATTCTGATATATAACTTTGATCATAAATGTTAATTAAATCTGCTAAAAATGATAATAAAGAAAGAATATAAAAAACTTTAATAATTTTTTTTGAAACATTTAAAGTATTAATAGCTGAAATAATAATAAAGAAAAAACCTAAAGGAAAAAGAAAACTAATAATTTTAGAATATTGGGATAAAGGCATTAATAAAAACGAAATGATTAAATAAAAGAAAAGATTTGTATATTTATTTTTATTAGATATTTCCATGATAATTATAATTTTTTAGAGTTAAACTGTTACTCAATATAATATGTTGAATCAAGTAAACTAAAATTAGTTTTTGATTATCAATAATTTTTTTCTCAGATTAAACAAAAAATGAGTAATTATCAAACATGGCAATGGCAAGGTTTTAAAATCGGTTATCAAAGTTATGGTGATAGTGGAGAAGCTGTTGTTTTTATACACGGTTTTGGTGCAAATAGTGGACATTGGCGACATAATTTACCATTTTTAGCCGAAAATTATCGTTGTTATGCCATTGATTTACTTGGTTTTGGCGCATCCGCAAAGCCTACTCCGGGGCAACCTTTTGAATATACTTTTGAAACTTGGAGCAAACAAGTAGCTGATTTTTGTCGAGAAGTTGTTAAAACTCCTGTTTATTTAGTTGGTAACTCCATCGGTTGTGTGGTGACGATGCAAACGGCGGTGGAGAATCCTGATTTAGTAATTGCCATCGCTTCTCTCAATTGTTCGTTAAGATTATTACATGATCGAAAACGAGAAACTTTGGCATGGTATCGTAATGTAGGGGCTATGGTGATGCAAAAAGTATTAAAAAATAAAAAGATAGGTAACTTTTTTTACCAACAAATTGCGAAACCAAAAGTAATCAAAAATCTTCTTTCCCAAGCCTATCAAAAAAAAGAAGCCATCAGCGATGAGTTAGTAGATTTAATTTATCAACCCTCTCAAGATAAAGGCGCCGCAGATGTATTTTTAGCCTTTACGGGTTATTCTCAAGGCGCTTTACCTGAAGACTTATTACCTATTTTACCTTGTCCGATCACTTTTTTTTGGGGTACAAATGATCCTTGGGAATCCATTGAATTAGGAAAAGAATTGGCAAATTATCCCACTGTAAAAGATTTTATCCCATTAGAAGGTTTAGGACATTGCCCACAAGATGAAGCACCAGAAATTGTTAATCCTCTTTTACAACAATGGTTAGAAAAAAATCAATAATTTAGGACAAATTTTGAGAGTAAATTCAGGTAAAATAATTAAAAAAAATTAATAATAAAATTATGGTAACAACTCCTATTAAACCATCAAAACATCCTTTAGCAGAATATATTTATCGTTTAGAATCTGGTAAAAGTTTATTAAAAAATTCTCCTCAAAATGTGATGGAAGTGGTGGGAATTTTGAAATCCTATGGCATAGTTTTAGATGCTTATTCTAACAATCTCAATTATATTGCTGATCATCAATTTTTAAATTTATTTCCTTTCTTTAAATACTTTGATGGCGAATTTTCTTGGGGTAAATTATTTCGTCATTGGTGGCATGATCGCATAAACTTTGAGTATGCCGAATATTGTATGCGCGCTATGTTATGGCATGGAGGTGGTAAGTTAGATGAATATGTAGATAGTGCAGAATTTGCTAAATTAATGGAAGACTCTATCAAAGCAAAAACCCAAGGAAACCTATTTATTTCGAGCTTAAATAAGATCTTTCCCGATTTTTTGAGTGAACAAGTAAAAATGTCAGTTTATACCAGTGCATTAGGGCAATTTTGGCGAGTTATGAGTGATATGTTTATTAGTTTATCCGACAGATACGACGAGGGAGAAATCAATACCATTGAAGATGTCGTCAAACATATTTTAGATGCTTTAGTAGTTGATGCCAATAAACCTATTACCTACGATGTTGACATCAAAGGCAAAACTTATCCCTTGATACCCGAAAAAGCTGGATTAACTTTCCTCATGGATACTGCTGTGCCTTATGTTGAGGCAGTATTTTTTAGAGGTAATCCATTTTTAGGTACAGTATCTTTCAATGCTCAAGCTAATCAAATCTCTTATGATCAATCACAATTTACCTATGGTGCATTATACGCTGATCCGTTACCCGTTGGTAGTGCAGGAATTCCTCCTACTTTATTAATGCAAGATATGCGTCATTATTTACCTAAATATTTATCTGAGTTTTATCGCAATACAACCAGAGGAGAAGATGATTTGTTAGTAAAAATTTGCATCAGTTTTCAAAAGTCAATGTATTGTGTAACTACTGCTGCAATTCAAGGATTAGCACCCCATCCATTAACCACTGAAAATATAACAGAAAAAGAGGCTAATCGAAAATATTTAGAAGGGTGGATGAATCGTTTTACCACTTCTCGTATTTTAGATGTAAATGATTAACTATTATCTCATGGTGCTTTGGTGAGGATAGGGGTTAGGATAAATACTTATAACCCACATTCCGCACGTCTGAACGCTTACGTTAATTTTTTCTTTTTTTATTATCGGCTTTGAAAAAATTTGAAATTATCGTTTTTAGGCAAAGTATAGTTATCTTTATCTAAAGGAAACTCTATCACAGAATTTTCAATATCTTTTGCTCTAATATTACGAATAGGAATGATAGAAAACACCACCTCAAAATCATCATTAAGTCGCTGATTGAGAAAATTCTCCACTAATCTTACTTGGTTAGGAGAAATATATTTATCAGTTTGTAAAACCACATTAATAACAGGAGGAAGGGAAGTCCATTCTATTCTTACACGAACATTATCGACATCTTTACCAACAGTAATAGTTTCATTAACTAATTTTTGCTTAATTTCTGTTTCAATTCTTTGTTGTTGTAATAGACGAAAAAAACTTGATCCCAAAGGTATGATTAATAAAAGAGTTAGGACAGTTGTCCATCCTAAAGCCTTAGTTGCTTTAGTATATCCAGAAAGGATAAAAGCGATCATACAAGCTAAGGTGATACCTAATAAGTTAGTTAAATATAACAAAAATGAACCATAAGCAAAACTAGAATTACCCATAGCGAAAGAAATTCCTACCACACAAAGAGGTGGCATTAAAGCAACGGCGATAGCTGTACCTGCCAAGGTTTCACTTATACCTGATCGAACTTTACCAAAACCACTGATAGCGCCTGCGGTGATAGCGATACCTAAATCGAGTAAATTGGGTTGAGTTCGTGCTATGATTTCCGAGCCAACATCAGGAAAAGAAACAATTTTAGCGATTAAACTAGATAAAAAAATCGAGAGTAAAGTCGCACCAATTATTGAAAATAAAGCCTTCCGAAATAAGTTTAAATTTCCTTCACAAGCGGAAAAAGCTAAACCTCTTAAAGGTAACATTAACGGAGCGACAATCATCGCACCAATAATGACAGCCGCACTATTACTGAGTAAACCAAATGTAGCGATTAAACAAGCAGAAACAGTACACAAAATAAAGTCAGTATTCCATGATGAATCTAGTGTCAAAGTTTTATCTAAACATTTAACATTTTCAATATCCGTTGGGGGAATCAGACGATAAAAAATTATTCTTAACCAACGAAAAAAGGCTTTAATTTTTTTACCTTTAAATAATTGAGATGATTTTTCAGGCATTATTTTTTGATCAATAATATTATTCTGTTATATTTTATAAATAATTTAACTCATAAAACTTATAATTCCCCGTTTCCTTTCTAATTCCCCGTTTCCTTTCTAATTCCTAATTACTAATTACTAATTCCTCATTACCCATTATGAATCTTCCACCTCAACAATCTATAGAAGCCTTACAATTAGAAGTGTCTTCCTTAAGAAGTTATATTGCCGATTTGAATAAGTATAAACGGGCAATGGAAGCTCAAGAAAAGCTATTTCGCTCTATTTTGATGATGGGAAATGTATCTACAGGTAAACTAATGTTAAGATCTGTTGTCATGGAAATTATTGAAGTAACTACAGAATTAACTAAAGGAGAAGACGCTAGTTTATTTTTGTTAAATCCTAAAGGTATTATTACTGAAAGTATTTTAGCTCGTGGCCCCACTATGCGAGAAGAAAAAGATTATTTGATTGGCAAAATCTTAGATAAAGGTTTAGCAGGTTGGGTTGCTCGTTATCGTCGTATTGCTTTAGTGAAAGATACCACGAAAGATGAACGCTGGATTAATTTCTCCCCGCAACCTTACGCCGTAGGCTCGGCTTTATGTATTCCTTTTTTGCGTGGTAGTTTATTATTAGGGATTCTTACTATCACTCATTCTCAACCTCAACATTTTACCCAGAAAATGGCAGATTTTATGATTATGTTTTCTCCCTCCATTGCCATCGCTTTAGATCATGCTAGGTTATATCTTAAAGAAGATTAATTTATGTTACTTGAGTGCGATAATTATTTATTTCCTCGCTTTCTTCCCCATAAACTCCTTCAATCTGTTGATGACAACAATCTATGGCAAATTCTTCAAATTCTTCTAAGGGAATCTCATACATTTCCTGAAAAATATCTGGCTTTACTCGACAAAAACGAGGACGATTTTCATATATTTGACACTTTCTTGACTCTTTATTGTAGTTAATACACCAACCATCTTCCCCAACCATACTTAAATATAAATCTAACTCTGATTTACTTAAGTAATCTGCTAAATCTGGGCGATCGCGAGGATCTAAGTTACAACAAGCACCACAATTTTCAATACAAAGCCATTTACTCATAAGACAAGAAAAAAATGTAACAAAACTTAATAAAAATGGGCTGATTTTTTGAATAAATAATCTTCCTTTCCTAGTATCATATATCTTGTTAGATTTAGTACCAAACATTTAAGATCATTATTTAAAAACTAGGAGTAAGTATGGATTTTATTACAAATCTTTTTAGTGGTTTAGATTTACAAGTTATTTTACAATTAACCTCTGTAGGTTTCATCTTGATTGCAGGGCCTGTAATCGTTTTTATTCTTTATGCTATGCGTGGTGATCTTTAAAATATCAGAAATTCAGGAATTTAAAGAAATTACCAATTATGGACGTAGTACGCTACGTCTTTTACTCATGAGTTTACCTTTCTTAATATTTGGTCTTGATCCCTTCCCATTGAACTAAGATTAAATAGCTCTACAAGATTAATCATTGTTCAAAGGTTTTTATTTTTATGTTTGATCGCAGACTCAGTGGAATTTTATTACATCCAACCTCTTTACCTAGTGATTATGGTATCGGTGACTTAGGAAATGGTGCTTATCGTTTCGTCGATTTTTTGGCAAAAAGTGATCAACAAATATGGCAAATTCTACCTTTAGGGCCAACAGGTGCTGGAAATTCGCCTTATTTAGCCTATAGCGCCCTTGCAGGTAATCCCTTGATGATTAGCTTAGATATTCTTTACGGTGATGGTTTATTAACGGAGGAAGATTTAGACTCCGTAAAAACTGTTTTTGACAGACAAAATTCTTTAAGAGTTAACTTTGACTTGGTGATTCAAGAAAAATATCCTTTATTTCGCAAAGCATTTGAGAAGTTTCAAAACGAAGATAACCCAGAATTTGCTCAGTTTTGTGATGACTATAGTTATTGGTTAGAAGATTATGCTCTCTATATGGCTTTGAAAGACTATCATCACGGTAGTGCATGGTTTCAGTGGGATGAAGCGATCGCCAAACGTCATCCTGAAGTAATATCCCAGTGGCAAAATAAACTGGGTTATGAGATGTTTTATCACAAATTTTTACAATTTAGTTTCTTTAAACAGTGGCGAAATTTAAAAAAATATGCTAATGAAAAAAACGTTAAAATTTTTGGTGATATTCCCATTTATGTCGCCCATGATAGCGTTGACGTATGGGCAAATCAAGATAATTTTTGTTTAGATGCCAAAACAGGGGCAGCAGCATTGATGGCAGGAGTACCCCCTGACTACTTTAGTGAAACAGGTCAATTATGGGGAAATCCTGTTTATGATTGGGAAGTGTTAGAAAAAAATAATTTTGCATGGTGGATACAACGTATCAAAGGAATGTTAGAATATGTTGACATCATGCGCATTGATCATTTTCGAGGTTTTGAGGCTTATTGGGCAGTGCCTGAAGGTGAAACTACTGCTATGAATGGAGAATGGTTAAACGCCCCGGGGGATAAGTTTTTTACTATCTTAGAGCAAGAATTAGGGGTTTTACCTATCGTAGCGGAAGATTTAGGAGTAATTACCCCAGAAGTTGAGCAATTGCGAGATAAATATAAATTTCCGGGTATGAAAGTTTTACATTTTGCTTTTGATTCTGATCGAGGTAACGGTTTTTTACCTTATAATTACAGCGATCGCAATTGTGTAGTTTATACTGGTACTCATGATAATGATACCACCGTGGGGTGGTTTGAGAAACGATCTTTTAATGAAAAAAAAGCAGTGGTAGATTTTCTCGGAGGTATTTGTAACGAAGGCATCCATTGGAGTTTAATTCGTTTAGCTTTAGCATCCGTAGCAAATTTAGCTATTTTTCCTGTACAAGATCTGTTAGGATTGGGTTCTAACTCAAAAATGAATACTCCCGGTACTATTGAAGATAATTGGAGTTGGCGTTACAAAAAAGATGTTTTAACTGACGATATTAGCGAACATCTCAAGTATTTAACTTCTCTTTATGGTAGAGCATCATTTTAAGTAAGTATCAGCTTTTAGGGTGTGAGCAATTGAATCTGCAATATTTTTTTTATTTAATGGCGATTTCTTGCCATTCTAATAAAACTGGGTAAGGTATTTTTAAAGTCAAAGATTTTTCCTTGACGGGTAATGATAAAGTAATGGATTTTTCTGTGGTTAATTTTGGTAATATATTTTGAAAATTATATTGTCCAACGTTATTTGCAGGTGCTTTTTCACTGAATTGATCATCGGCTTTCATATCTTCACTGGTTAGAGTATTGATAATTAAATCTTGTGGATGATTAAAATTTATAGTTTCAGGAAAAGCAACTAATCTTAAATTTACGTCGATAGTTTTTCCTTCTTTGATTCTTTTAAATAAAATTAGCTGCCAACTGTTACCTTCACTATCAGATAATCGATTTCTTGCTTGATATAATATTTGCTCTGGAGTTTCTGTTTGCTGGATAATATTCGCTACACTTATGTTAGTAAAACTAAGATTAATTGTTATAGCTAATAGTATTATAAGAACAATTCGTTTGATGATATTTTTTTTCATAATTTTGAATTCAGTAAGTAATCTTCCGAGTAAAAAAGGGTTTTGTCAATATCAATGACAGAAATTAAAAGGTGACACTGATAAAATGTATTTTAAAATATCAAAAATAAGCTATACACTTTTTGAGTTATTTGTCAATGGGTAAGTTATAAAGATACTGAGTGAACTACCCACACTGAATTAAAATTACAGTGTTGGCTTCCTACCCAAAGAAATGCTTTTTACTCCGAGAAGTAACGAGTCTTACTTTCTGACGATAGACTTTACCCCACGTTCCGTAGGTCAAATACACGGTATCATAGAATTATATTTATGTGTATGGCTTGGTTATCGCCATTATCCGCCCGTGTGCGGTTGTTC
>NZ_JBGSUU010000039.1:0-33074 GCF_041753295.1 Geminocystis sp. | reverse complement strand
GTTACGAGCGATCGCTCGTCGGCTCTGGTACACAGCACGCCTCTGTGATAATTTAAGAGAGTAATAAAGATACGTGCGCGTAGCGTGCCTTCGGCATCACCTTATCTAAAAATCATACTTTAATTCAGCAACGCCACTTTTATTTATACCCATACCAAAAGCGCAAGTACAAACAACAAATTTTATTCTCTCTTTTAGCCAATCAGATTCAACTTTTCGCCGAATATCACTACTCAATCCGCCGTGATAGGCTTGATTTGGATAACCTTCATTTTTAAGGAAATTTGCTAATTCTTCACTATCTTTTCTCGTGCGCACATAAATTAAGCCATTTTTATCTTTATTTCTCTCAATATATTTAATTAACTCTTGTTTTCTTCCTCTTGGTGTCCAAATAGTTTTTACTTGTATCTTTAAATTATCACGGTAAGGGCTAATTAAAAATTTTTCAGGATTAGATAATTGTAAAGATTGAATAATAATTTTTTGGGTATTAATATCAGCAGTAGCAGTAAAACAGGCTATTGCTATTTTGGTATCTGATGGTTTATTCTTAAGCAATAGTGGGCGAATACTGCCTAAACGTCGATAAGTTGGGCGAAAAGACTCTCCCCATTGCGCTAAACAGTGAGCTTCATCTAAGATTAAACCATTAATTTTGATTTCTGGGCGGCTAATTATTTCCCATATTGGTGGTGAAAGTAAAGTTTCTGGTGATAAATAAAGTAACTTTAATTGTTGTGATTTTAATGCGGAAAGGGTATTTTTACGATTAATTTTACTAATTTCACTGTGTAAAATTCCAGCAGATAAATTTTTTTCTCGTAATTCTTGTACTTGATTTTCCATTAAGGCAACTAAAGGAGAAATTACCAAAGTTAACCCATCTTGTAATAAAGCTGGTAATTGAAAACAAAGAGATTTTCCTCCTCCTGTTGCCATAACAATTAAACAATCTTTTCCTGTTAAAATTGTTTCCATAATTTCTGCCTGTGGTTTCCGAAAATCGTCATAACCCCAGTATTGTTTAAGAATATTTTTTAACCCTTCTATATCATTATTCATCTGAGTAAGAATTAATTAAAGATAGTAACAAAATATGAGAAAAATTTTCTCTTTCATCAAATTAGATAAATACTCAACTATTATATAATATAAATAATTTAGGCTCTTCTACAGTAATTGTGATAATTTAGTAGTAAATAATCGTTAAAAGTGTCGAGATATAATAGGTTTAGGATTTTAAAAATGCATAAGTTATAAATTTACAGTTTTAATTTAACCTGACACCTGCTACCTAATACCTGACACCTTTTTTTAGACATAATTTATCACAATCAAAGTAACAAAGTCATAATTTATTGATTAATTTAACTAGAATGAAACAATTGCTTAAAGATAAAATAGATAACTTTTTATTAAGGGTAAAAATTCCTTATCTTTCTTTTTTAGTATTTCGTAATAAAGAGCTTGAAAAACTTTCCGCAGATTTAGAAAATATCCGTCAAAAACAACAAGATATTCTTGATAAATTAGGCACTAAATTTCGCTCAGAAATCGACGATAAAGATTCAAGATATTTGATCTCAAAAAATGATAAATTGCAAGTAGAAATTAAACCATTTAATACTTATCCTCATAGTTTTATTAAAGTAACAAATAACGAATATATTTTTGAAGAAAAACTATTATATAGTCATTTAGGATTAGCAAAATTAATTATAGACTATGAATTTAATCATGTTTTAGATATTGGTTCTCGTAATGGTACAAGTGCAAGACTTTTTTCTTTTTTAGGTAAAAATGTCACAACTATCGAAATGTCAGAAGATTTTGAAGCGGATTATGTTGGTGATTATTTAGAGGTTTCTTTTCCACAACAATTTGATGCTATTTGGTGCAGTCATGTATTAGAACATCAAAGAAATATTGGCACTTTTTTAGATAAAATATATCAAGATTTAAAAGAAGGTGGTATATTAGCAATTACAGTGCCTTCTTCTTTATGTCCTTTAATGATAGGACATCCTAATATTTTTACTCCTTTACATTTAGTTTATCATTTAGTTTTAGCAGGTTTTGATTGTCAAAATGTGAGAATTAAATATTATGATTGGCAATTTACAATTTTATTAGAAAAAAAGAGTAATAATATCAAATCAATTAGTTTGGCTTCTACTCATTATCTTGATTCAACTCCTATTGCTTTAGTGGAAAATTTATTAAGTTATTTTCCTTTAGATATTCCTGAAAATGGTCATATTTGGGGTGAAGTTGAGTCCTTAAATTGGGAATAAAAATGATTAAATTGCTAAGATTATATTAAGAAAATTATAAATTTATTTCTTAAGAAATGTCTCGAATATAAAAAGGTTTTTCTTGCCAATCTACTAACCAATTTTGTTCATTTAAGTACTTTAATAAAGGCATAACTAATTCTAAATTACGACAAAACCAGTATTGTTTTTCTTGATTATCTCCTATAAATATAACCTGATATTGATAAGCATGACCTAGAGTTTTTAATAATCCGGGATATTTTTTTAACTCTTTTTTTATTTGTGATTGAGAATAAGTAATAATACTATTTTTTTGAAAATGATAAGGAATTTTTACTTGAGGTAAAGTTATTTTTTTTTCAGGTAATTTATTATCAATCTTCTGAGGAGGAATAATTTTCGGTTGCGATTTTTTATGATAAAAAGAAAACATTTTTATAATTAATAGTTAACGACTAAATCCCCAAATATGGGGACTTTTAATTTAATTATTTATTCTGCTAGGGGAGTTGTGAAAAGTTTTTAGTATCAGCTATCAGACAGATTTATTTTTAATCTTTAAGTCTTCACCAATGATTTAAAGATTGCTAAATAAACAGAAATTATGCTGCAAAAGATTTTCCACAACCACAGGTTTGATTTGCATTCGGATTAGTGAATTGAAATCCTCCGCCAATCATTGCGTTACTATAGTCTAAAACTAAACCGTACAAAAATAATAAACTTTTGCGATCGCAAATTATTTTAAAACCATCATAATCAAAAATATCATCATGTTCGGTGATGTTACTTGTATTTTCAAAGTCCATTAAATAAGACATTCCAGAACAACCACCCTGCCTAACACCTACCCGTAAACAGAGATCTTCATTACCCTGTTGTTGTCTTAACATTAAAACGTGTTTGAGGGCATTTTCTGTTAATTGAATACCTTTAGAAACTGCTATTGCTTGTGTCATAAATTTCAATTATTAACTTTGGTTTTCTTACTATTCTACACTTATATCTGTTAACCGAGAGAGGAAAAGTAAACTTTAGATTTAACAGGATCTGGATTCATAGTTTTATCTCCTTCTTGCCATCCTACAGGACAAACTTCATTTTCATGGGATTGTACATACTGAATCGCTTTTAATACTCGTAAAGTTTCGTCAACGCTACGTCCAAAAGAAAGATTATTGACTGTTATATGTTGTATAAAACCTTGAGAATCAATAATGAATAAACCTCTTAAAGCTACACCAGCATTAGGTTCTAAGACATTATAAGCGGTACTGATTTCTTTTTTTAAGTCAGAGATTAAAGGATATTCAATGTCACCAATACCCCCTTGTTTTCTGTCAGTTTGAATCCATGCTAAATGAGCAAATTCGCTGTCAACGGATACTCCTAACACCTCTGTATTTAAACTTTTAAATTCATGATGGCGATCGCTAAAAGCAATAATTTCCGTAGGACAAACGAAGGTAAAATCAAGAGGATAAAAAAATAAAACGAGATATTTACCTAAATAATCAGATAATTTAATTACCTTAAACTCTTGTTCAATAACGGCAGTAGCCGTAAAATCTGGTGCAAGTTGTCCTACTCGAATGGTCATAATTTTAATAAGATATTAGATAATGATTGAATTTATCATAAAAATTAAATAAATAGGCAAAATTAATTATATGTTTATTTTATAAAAAAGAACAGGCAAAAAAGATTATTAGTTATTTTTATGAATTTTAGAATATACAAATTTTTTAAAATTAATACTTAATTGATAATTATTTACTTTTATTTAATCCTAATTTATTATCAGTGAATTATAAAATTATTAGTGAAGATAGAAAATAAGAATATAGAATATAATAAAAATTTAATATATTAAGCCCATAAAATTTATTTTAAAAATATGTTTAAATATATATCTTTAATTAGCATAATTTCTCTATTAATATTATTCACAAATAGCTTAATTTTACCAGTATTTTCTATTTCTGATCAAATTAGTAAAACTTCTCCTCCCATAAAACCAGAAAAGGGTTGGAGTGTTTGGCAACGTTGGGTAGATTTTCCTTTTGATAAAATTGACGTGGGACTTTCTAATCTGGATTTAGGAGGAATGTTAGAATTTGAATATAGTTGTTTTGGTTCAGTAACCGATGATAATAATAACATTAAACAAGAAACTTATTGGTATCGCATTGCCAATAAAATCGAAAAAATTGGTCAAAATAAATATATCCAAATAGAAGTGGGTTGTTGGTTAAATGATGATTTTAAATCCACCACAACTTTAACAGGAATTAAAAATTAAATATTCTTTTTACATCTAATAAATATATTTGAAATTTATCTAGTTCAAATTTAGAGGTTAAGAAAGTTTACGAGATCTCTATAATAAAAAAAATGTTGACTAAGATTAACTGATAAAGATTAATTATCTCTACCTTGAAATTATGACTCACCCTCTTTACGTTGCGTTTATCTGGCATCAACATCAGCCACTATATAAATCTAGCCTCTCTACTAATGATTTTGGTGGTCAATATCGTTTACCTTGGGTTAGGTTACATGGTATCAAGGATTATTTAGACTTAGTTTTAATTCTTGAAAAATATCCTTTATTACATCAAACTGTCAACCTCGTTCCTTCTTTAATCTTACAGTTAGAAGAATACGCTAATGGTACAGCCATTGATCCTTATTTAGCATTAACTTTAACCCCCGTAAGTGAATTAAAGTCAGAAGAAAAACAATACATCATTGAGCATTTTTTCGACGCTAACCATTATCATTTAATTCGCCCTCATCCTCGTTATGAGCAACTTTACCAACAACGTCATTTAAAAGGTGAACAATGGTGTTATGAATATTGGCAAGATCAAGATTATAGTGATTTATTGGCATGGCATAATTTAGCATGGTTTGATCCTCTTTTCTGGGATGATCCTGAAATTGCTAGTTGGTTACAAAAAGGTGATAATTTTACTTTAAGCGATCGCCAAAATATTTGTGCGAAACAACAAGAAATTATTGCCCGTATCATTCCGCAACATAAAAAAATGCAGGAAACAGGACAATTAGAAGTTACTACCACTCCTTACACCCATCCCATTTTGCCCTTATTATCGGATACTAACGCAGGAAGAGTGGCTATTCCTAATTTACCTTTACCAGACATTCGTTTTCAGTGGGAAGAAGATATACCTCGTCATCTCAATAAAGCATGGAATATTTATGAAGATAGATTTGGGCGATCGCCAAGGGGATTATGGCCTAGTGAACAATCTGTGAGTCCATCAATATTGCCTTATATAGCGAAAAAAGGTTTTAACTGGTTATGTTCTGATGAAGCAATGTTAGGGTGGAGTAGTAATCACTTTTTCCATCGAGATGAAATGGGTAATTTATACGAGCCTGAATTTTTATATCGCCCTTATCGACTCGAAACTCCCGAAGGAGATTTAAGCATCGTTTTTCGAGATCATCGTTTGTCAGACTTAATCGGTTTTACCTACGGTGCAATGAATCCAGCACAAGCAGCCGGAGACTTAATCGGGCATTTAGAAGCCATTTCACGGCGTTTAAAAGAAAGACAATGGGGAGATAAAAGCACTTTAGAAAATCCTTGGTTAGTGACAATTGCTCTTGACGGAGAAAATTGCTGGGAATTTTATGAAAAAGATGGTAAACTATTTTTAGAATCCCTTTATAGTCGCTTATCCCAACAACCACAAATCAAGTTAGTTACAGTATCGGAATTTATCGATCAATTTCCCCCCACAGAAACCCTCAATAGTAAGAGTTTACATAGTGGATCATGGGTTGATGGTAACTTTAACACATGGATAGGCGATCCTGCCAAAAACCGTGCATGGGATTATTTAAACGCTGCTAGACAAACTTTAGCAAAACATACTGAAGCCACAGAAGAAAGTAACCCCGAAGCATGGGAAGCATTATACGCCGCCGAAGGCTCAGATTGGTTTTGGTGGTTTGGTGATCCTCATCATTCCAACCATGATGCAATGTTTGATCAACTATTTAGAGAACACTTGATCGTTTTATACCAATCCTTAGATGAAACTCCCCCTGAATATTTATATCAACCTGTGGCTGCCGTCGAAACAAAATTAGCTAATGACTATTTACCAGCTAGTTTTATTCACCCCGTGATAGATGGACGTGGCATTGAAGAAGATTGGGAAAAGGCTGGAAAAATCAAAATTGGTGGAGCAAGGGGCACTATGCACAAAGCAAGTATCATTCCAGCTATATTTTATGGTTGGGATCACCTTAATTTTTACTTCCGTTTTGACTTAAAACCGGGGGTAAAGGCAGGACAAGATTTACCCTCAGAATTAAATTTAGTCTGGTTTTATCCGGGTAGATTAACCCATAATAATCAAATTTTGATCGGTAATTTACCTGATGAAGCACCATTAAACTATTATTATCGTCATCAAGTGTCTATAAATTTATTAACTAAAACTATTTGGTTACAGGAAGCAGGAGATAATGGTAACTGGCATTCTCGTCATTGTGAAGGAAAAGTTGCCTTAGATTCTTGTATAGAAATTTCTATACCTTGGAAAGATTTACATATTGATCCTGATGCTGAAATTAGTTTACTAGCTATTTTGTCAGAAAATGGTCAATATAAAGAACATTTACCTGAAAATAACTTTATTCGTTTACAAGCACCATAGTAATTAATAATTAACAATTAACAATTAACAATTAACAATGTACAATTAATTATGCTTCTGTTACTTTGATTATGATTAATTTTTCCTTGAAAAAGGAGTCAGGTATCAGGTGAATCTATAACAAATTTAATTATTAATTCTTATAATCTTTAATAGTGCCAATTTTATAACGTTTATTTTATCTGAATTTATTATAACTACTATAGAAGAGCGAAACTTATTAATTATAAAAAGAAATAGAAAAATAAAAAATAATTGATAATTACTATAATTTTTTGCTAATTTTTAATAAAATAAAAACTTATGAATACAGCTAATTTATCTCGAAAACAAGTTACAGCAAATACTCAAAAAATTAAATTTTTAGTCTTTCCTATAGACAATCTTAATGTAGCTTTACATATTGACTCCATAAAAAAAATAATTAATTATTTAACAATTTTTAGCAGTGGTTTAAATCATTATGGATTAGTTAGTATTGGAGAGGAAGAAATTACCGTTATTGATTTACATAAACGTTTATTTAATACTGTACAAGTGTTAGGAATAGAAGATAAAAAATATTTGCTTTTAGCATTAAATAGTAATAATGAAACTTTTGGGATTTTAATTAAAAATGCTCCAGAATTATATGATATTCCTTTAAATCAAATTCGTGTTTTACCACCATCTTATCGTCGTGCTGACACTTTAAAGATTGCTTCTCATGTAACAGTTATTATGGGAGAAAATAACGAAGAAAAAACTATCTTTATTTTAGATCCTGATGAGTTAATTGCACCAGTTTAAAAAAAAGTGAGGTTATCCTGCCTTTGATTTCTTGTTTATTATTGTAAAATAAAGCAAAGGTTTCTTTCGGAGTAATAGTAACGTGAAAAAAATTGTCATTCTTGGTGGAGGATTTGGTGGATTATATACTGCTTTAAAATTAATAGAATTAAACTGGAGTAAAACTTTACCAGAAATTACTATTATTGATAAAAATGATCGCTTCGTGTTTTTACCTCTACTTTATGAGTTAATCACCGAAGAAATGCAAAGTTGGGAAATTGCGCCTTATTACAGCGATTTATTAGCTAATACGCCGATAAAATTTGTTCAAGATACCGTTACCAATGTTAATTTTGAGGAAAAAACTGTTGATTTAGCTAATCATTCTAGTTTAATTTATGATCGTCTTGTCATTGCTTTAGGGGGTAAAACTCCGACTAATTCCGTTGATGGTGCGTCTGAATATGTCATTGGTTTTCGTAGTTTAGAAAACGCTTATCGTCTCAAAGAAAAATTACGAGTATTAGAAAATTCTGATAAAGAAAGTATTAGAGTTGCAGTAGTTGGCGGTGGTTATAGCGGTGTGGAATTAGCTTTAAAAATTGCTGATCGTTTAAAAGAACGTGGTAAACTAAGGATTATTGATCGAGGTTCGGAAATTCTCTCTAAATCCCCAGAATTTAATCAAAAAACCGCTCAAAAAGCTCTTAGCGATCGCCAAATTTGGTTAGATTTAGAAACAGAAATAGAAAAAATAGAAGCAGATCAAATCACGTTATCCTATAAAAATAAAAACGATACAATTCCAGTGGATTTAGTATTATGGACAGTAGGGACAAAACCAGTCAAAATAATTAATGAATTGTCTTTGCCCAAAAATGACCAAGGAAAAATTAAGATTAATTCACAACTACAAGTAGAAAATTATCCAGAAATTTTTGCCATCGGTGATTTAGTAGAATGTGACGATGAGCAAGGAAAAGTATTACCAGCTACAGCTCAAGTTGCCTTTCAACAATCAGATTACTGTGCGTGGAATATTTGGGCGACAATGGAAGAAAAACCCTTATTACCTTTTGTGTATCAACCCCTAGGAGAAATGTTAGCTTTAGGTGTAGATAATGCAACTTTAAGTGGTTTAGGAATATCTTTAAATGGTAATTTAGCTTATTTAGCTAGACGTTTAGTGTATCTTTATCGTTTACCGACTTTTGAGCATCAATTAGCCGTAGCGTTAAATTGGATAACTTCACCTATAGCAACCTTACTTAAATAAGTTGGCTTGTATCTAAGTTAACCTCATTTTGATACTGATTTAGGTAGGTTTAAGGTTTAAAATAGCAGGTTTCAGATTTTAAATAGTCAGTTTAGAGACATTATTCAACATTCTTTCTAATTCTTAACTCCTAACTCCCATAAATTTTATTTCAAATTCAGGTAAAAATTAATAGGTAAAAGTACAATAGGAATGAGATATTCAAAAAACGTGGGAAAATAATTATGACACAATCTTCTGACAAACAAAGAAAACAACCTTTACCAGTACCACCTTTAATAACTAAAACCAAACCTCAAGAGACGACAAGTATAGAAGACGAAACTAAAATTAGTTCTAGTAATCCGTTTCCCTCTCTGGGTAAAAAAAGTACTCTGTCTAAATCGAGTCAAGGATTAAATATTCCCAATTTTGATGATGACGATGATGACGATGATTTTCTTTCAGGGGAAGAAACTCAAATAAATCTACCTAATGGAATACCCCCTTTAAGTTTAAATCGAAAACCACCTAATCTCACGCCTCCTTCTACATCTACGCCGATCAATCCGAGTAATAAAGACATTTCATCAAAACCACCAGTCACTATGCCAGTGGTAGGATTACGTCAAGCCCCCCCCATATCTTCAAATCCTGTCAAAAGTGTAGCTTTACCGGGTGAAACCGATGTAAGAAGAGGATCGGGCATGGATAGAACACCACCCCGATCTAGTCAACAAGCTGGAATACGTCCATCAAGTAACCCGTCAAGATCGCCCGGACAACCAGCTCTGAGTGAATTAGTTAAAATGGCTTACGATAATGGCTATTCTGATGTTCATTTAGGAGTTGGTGAATTACCACGAATGAGAGACAGAGGAGACATGATAACTTTAGATCAATATCCTGAAATTGATCTTAATACATTCATGAGTTGGTTACGGGAAATTTTGAAAGAAGAAGAAATACAACGGTTTAAAAAAGAGTTAGAATTTGATGGTGCAACTCAATACGATTTTGCAAGGGTTCGGATTAATGTTTTTGATACTCTCAGAGGTCCAGCGTTAGTATTACGTTTAATTCCTCTCAAAATTCTAACTATGGAACAATTACGATTACCGCCTATTTTTAGAGACATTTGTGATGCTCATAAAGGTTTAATTTTGATTACAGGACCAACGGGTTCAGGTAAATCGACTACCCTAGCCGCCATGATTGATTATATAAATACAGAACAACCTAAACATATTATTACCATTGAAGATCCTGTGGAATTTGTCCATAAAAGTCGTAAAGCCTTAATTAAACAAAGGGAAGTCGGCATGAATACCCATAAATTTGATAATGCCCTAAAAGCCTCTTTACGGGAAGATCCTGATATTATTCTTGTAGGGGAAATGCGAGATAAAGAAACGGTAAATACGGCGCTTAAAGCCGCCCAAACAGGACACTTAGTCATGGGTACTTTACATACTAATAGTGCTATTAAAACTTTGGAAAGGGTTTTTACCTTATATAGTGCAGAAGAACAACCAGCCATGCGTTCAGCTATCGCCGAATCCTTAGTCGGAATTATTGCTCAAGGGTTATGTCGTACCACTGACGGTAAACGAGCAGCCTATCATGATATTTTAATTAATACAGAAACTGTCAAAGATTATATCTTGAGTAATAAATATGAAGAAATCGGAATGCTAATGGATGAGGGAGAATTTGATGGCATGATCACAATGAATAAATCCTTATTTAATCTTTATCAAGAAGGGCTCATCACTGAAGAAATCGCCTTAGAAAGATCTCCCGTTCGTAATGAAATGGCGATGATGTTACGAGGTAGAATCTAAAATAGTGAAAATATTAAATTTAAGTGATATACACTTAGGTAGCAGTTTTCGTCACGGTAAAATAAACCCCGAAACACAACAAAATACTAGGTTAGAAGACTTTATCCATAGCCTAAGTATTTGTATTGATAGAGCTATTGATGAGGATGTGGATTTAGTACTATTTGGTGGTGATGCTTTTCCTGATAGTACTCCTGCTCCTTATATTCAATCCGCCTTTGCTAATCAATTTCGTCGTTTAGCACAGGGGAATATTCCCACGGTATTATTAATCGGGAATCATGATCAACATACCCAAGGAAGTGGAGGCGCAAGTTTATCTATTTATCGTACTTTAGCTGTACCTAATTTCATTGTCGGAGAACATCTTGAAACCCATTTAATTAAAACAAAATCAGGACTAATTCAAGTTATTACTTTACCTTGGTTGACTCGTTCTGTATTACTAACTCGCCCTGAAACTGAAGGGTTATCTATGGAACAGATTAACCAATTATTAATTCAAAAAATCGAGCCTTGTTTAGAAGATGAAATTAGGCGTTTAAATCCTGATATTCCCACTATTTTACTCGCTCACGTCATGGCCGAAAGAGCAAGTTTGGGTGCAGAAAGATTTTTAGCTGTTGGTAAGGGTTTTCAAATTCCTTTATCTATGTTAATTCGCTCTGAATTTGATTATGTTTCTTTGGGTCATGTTCATAAACATCAAAATCTCAATCCTAAAAATAATCCTCCCGTAGTTTATCCCGGTAGTATTGAGCGTGTAGATTTCTCGGAAGAAAAAGAGGAAAAAGGTTACGTTTTAATTCATCTTAACCATAAACAAGTTCATTGGGAATTTTGTGTTTTACCCGCTCGTTCTTTTATTACCATTGAAGTTGATCTTAGTCATAGTGTTCATCCCGAAACAGATCTTCTTGAGGCGATCGCCAAATATAACATAGAAGATGCCGTAGTGCGGTTAATTTATCGTCTTCGATCAGAACAAATAGAATTAGTTAAAATGAATGTCATTAATGAAGTTTTATCTATAAGTCATACTTACACCATTAAAGCAGAAATTATCAGTCAATTAACTCGTGCGAGATTACCCGAATTGGGTATTGGTAAAAGTTTAGATCCTCTTTCTGCATTATCAACATATCTTAATAATAGACAAGATTTACAGGATTTAGTCCCCGATATGTTAGCTGCCGCTCAAAATTTATTAAGTGAAGTTTCGTAATATGTTATTTTAATATGACAAATAAGTAAATAGCCAAAATTAATTATATATTTACTTTATAAAATACAAAAGCAACAAAAATTATTAGTTATTTTGATTAATTTTAAAGTCCACAATTCCTAAATGCTTTAATTAAAAAAAATGTTTTTTTGCCTCTAAACACTTGTATTTTCTTGACAAAAATGTTATTATTTATATGATAGGAATATTTTGAATTTTAAGTATTAATAGTCAGATTTCTATTAGTATATACATACTATTGTCGCAAATTAATTAGAAAAAGTCAAGGTAAAAAAAGAAAAAATTTTATCATCGAACATAAACATCGTTTGTAGGTAACTTCAAAAAAAGCTACTGGTAATAAAAAAATAAGTCTTTCTTGAGGAAATTATTAAGCATTAAAAAATTAAACCTTTTGGCTTTTTCCCATTTAAAATGATAGATTTTAAGTTTTGAATAAAATAGTTATCAAATATCAAAATTTTATTATAACTGAAATCTTACATCAGATCAAAAAGACTTAATAAACAAAAGTAAAAAAATTAATTTTAGTCTAGTTTGAGTCAGTTTTAATCCTTTTAATCTATTACAGTTAATGAAAATAGGATGTAAGATCTGAGTTTAAGAAATTTATCACCTTACTTGATCCTGAATAGAAATCTCTTTCAAAATTCTCACAATAAGAGAAAATTGAAGAACTTTAGTAAGAGCAAATAAACATTTTTTGTAGTTAAAATTAAATAGTTAAAACACCTTTTTCTGTTTGCATTGGCACAGAAGAAACAATATTTTTTTGAGCACAATATTTTAAATCATCATCTAAATTTAACTTTAATAATCTTTGTCCATGACTTGATAAACTGAATAAATCTAATAAATTATCTTTCCATTGACGATATAAAGCGATAGCCGAAACGACTTCATCATTACCAATATTATCAGTATCATTAAAATCAACCAATTCAGAGGCAATAGCACCAGCGCAAACGGTATCTTCTAAAGAGTAACCGCCTTCCCATCCCGAACCTAGTAGCCACAATGTAGCTGGTTTATGTTCTTTTAAATAATTAACCACAGCTCCATAATTAATAATCGCTCCAGCAATTACTGTTTTTGCTGATTCAACTCTTTGTAATGAACGAGTACCATTGGTAGTACTAATAAATAATTGTTTATCTTTAACTATATCTGAAGAACAATCTAAAGGGGAATTTCCTAAATCACAACTTTCAACTTTTTTGCCGCCTCTTTCCCCTAGTCTTAATCGAGATTCTGAAGATAATAAATCACTTTCTGCTAATAACAAATCTATATCACTAAAGGCTTTGACTGATTTTGCTCCATTATTTAATGCTGTAACAATTGTCGTAGTTGCTCTTAGCACATCAATAACAACGGCACATTCAGGAATACAATTATCAGGAGTAGATTCAGGAGTATGATAAACAGAAATTTTCACGCTAATTTAGATGAAATAGAACATTACTGATTGTACATTAATCATGTCAAAAAAAATAACCTCTATCCAAAAAAAGAATAGAGGTTAGTTTTATTTAGAGTTAAAAACTAGAAGTAAAAACTTTAGTTAAACCTAAATATGTTTTAGTAGTTGCGAGAAAAACTATTACGTCTTCCACCGCCGCCACCGCCGCGAGAGTTATTTTCTTCACGGGGTTTAGCTTTATTTACTTTCATGTCACGGCCCATCCATTCCGCACCATCTAGCGCTTCAATTGCTGCGTTTTCTTCAGCGTCTGTATTCATTTCTACAAAACCAAAACCACGCATACGTCCAGTTTCACGATCAGTAGGGAGATAAACTCTTTTTACTGCTCCGAAATCTGCAAACGCAGAGGTTAAATGTGCTTCCGTAACATCATAGGATAAATTGCCTACATAGATTGACATAGTCTGTCTCCAAATTTTAATTTTGTGGTCAAGAGTCGCAATTCGGAGAGAAGCTTGTCAATCTTAAACTCGAAAAACTCGTGAATATCTTAAACAAATCTTTAAACCGATACTTAATCTTATCAGCTTTGATTATAACATCTATTTTTCACAATTGGGTTTTTTTTTTTTTTTTTTTGAAAATAATAATTTATTGATTTTTTTTGGCTTCTTTGAGCATTTCTACTAAGGTGTGATGAGCGTCTTTTGCGTCTGCTAATTTATGGTCAAATTCAATGCGTAGGGGTGTTTCTTCTCTATTCTTTATGGTCAAATACATTCCTTCATTATCAATAGATAACATTTTCGCACTTTCAATGGGGGAAATTTTCCCATAGAATTGAGCATATAAGGCGATGGCTTCTCCGTGATCTTCGTTCATGTGTTTACAGATGCGATCGCTGATAGTGGGAGTAATAGTTTCTGTCATATTTAGTAATGAGAAAAAGTAATGTTTGTATTTTATCATCAAAGGCAAAAGGAAAATGACGTTAATTGATGGAGTAAAAATTATTTTAGTTGAACCGGCTGGAGAACGAAATATTGGTTCTATTGCGAGGGTAATGCGTAATATGGGTTTAAGTCAATTGGTTTTGGTTAATCCTCGTTGTGACTATTTATCTGAAGATGCTCAAATTATGGCTGTTCATGGCATTGAAGTTTTAAAAAAAGCGGTTATTGTGGATTCTTTACCGATGGCTTTACAAGGTTGTCAACGGGCGATCGCCACGACGGCTAGGGCTAGGGGTATTCCCACTAAGTTAGAAACTCCCAGACAAGCGCTGGGGTGGTTAATAGAGAAAAATGTAACTTCAGGGTTGATTTTTGGTCCTGAAGATCGGGGTTTAAGTAATCAAGAATTGAGTTACGCTCAACGTTTTGTGTGTATTCCTGCTAATCCTGAATATCCTTCTTTAAATTTAGCTCAAGGGGTGGGAGTTTGTGCTTATGAACTTTATCAGGGGTTAAATGATCTTAATATTTCAGAAAATTCCGATTATGAGGGGATGGCAAATATTGAGGAGTTAGAGGGATATTATCAACATTTAGAGTCGGTATTATTGAATGTCAATTACTTATATCCTCATACGGCGGCGGTAAAAATGGAAAAGCTGCGCAGAATAGTTAATCGTAGTAATTTAAAAAGGAATGAACTTGCTATGGTTAGGGGTATTTTAAGACAAATACAATGGGCTATTAAAAAGACGAAGAATGATGAGTAAATAATCTTTGTTGCCCTTTGCCTTGCCCATTATTCTTATTCTATGTCAACCAATGATTTATAATAATCAAAGGTGATAGAGACAAAAAAATTGCACGAAATGAATGATTATGTTCTATAAATAAGTTAATATTTTTACATTTATTTAAGATTTAACAATTTGAGGGGAGAACTGAACTTTGGCTATATTTTTATCTCGAACTCACGGAGAAAATAACTACAATCGCAAAACCTCTGGAAAAGAGAGCAATCAAAGACAAGGTGCTCGGAGAAAACCATCGGGAAATGGCACAAGTTCTGTTCGTAGTAGGGTAGTGAGAAAAAGTAATTCTACTTTAATTAATAATAATGAAACCTTAGCACAGGAACAAACACAGCTACAAGTTTTGGGGAATAATTCTTCAGAGAATCTGGGAAATGTTATTTTTAACAATATTTTTCGATTAGCTATTGTGGGAGTGGGAATGGGTACTATTTTTGGAAGTATTCTGGCTAATACCGATTTAACTAAACCTTTATTTCCTAAAATTAACATACCTTTTGTGTCGGATATTACCAGCACAATGACTCCGTCACAAAAAGAAGAAAAAAGTGCGGAGGTTAAAGTAGTTGAAAAATCAGAAGTAAAAAATGTCTCTGATGAATCTGTAACTTTTACCCAAGAATTAAATTCTCTTAAAGAAAAATTAGTGAAACTAAAGGCTAAATATCCAGAGTTACAACCGGGAGCTTTTTTTGTTGACTTAGATAATGGTGCTTATGTTAACTTCAATGGAGATACACTTTATTCTGCGGCGAGTACTATTAAAATTCCTGTGTTAGTAGCATTTCTTCAGGATGTAGATGCTGGGAAGATTTATATTGATGAAAAACTTACTACCAGTAAAGCTAATATTGGCAGTGGTTCTGGTAGTATGCAATATCAACCTGTGGGTACTCAATTTACTGCTCTCTATACAGTCACGGAAATGATTATTAATAGCGATAATACTGCTACCAATATGATTATTGAAAGACTTGGAGGAAAAGATGTTTTGAATAAGCGTTTTCAGGAATGGGGTTTAAATTCAACGGTGATTAAAAATCCTTTACCTGATTTAGAGGGTACAAATACCACAACTCCAAAAGATTTAGGGATGGTGTTACTTAAGGTTAATCAAGGAGAATTAATTTCTCTTCGTTCTCGCGATCGCTTTTTTGAAATTATGACCCAAACTCGCACGAGAACTCTTTTACCTCAAGGATTAGAAAAAGATGCCAGAATTGCTCATAAAACAGGGGATATTGGCACAGTATTAGGAGATGCAGGAATAATTGATGTTACTACGGGTAAACGTTATATTGGAGCAGTTTTAGTGAAACGTCCTCATAATGATTATTCTGCTAGAACATTAATTCAAGAAATTTCTCGTACTGCGTACCAACATTTTAAATTTTATTCTCCTCGTGCTCCTTTACCAACTAAAGTGAATACAGTTTCAACTCCTGCGGAGGATGTTCCAATTGTAAAGCCTTAAACATCTTTTTAAAGATTTTTTCATTTTTGTTAATTTCAGCTTCGTTAGTCACAATAAGGGCTTAATATGTTAAGCCCCTACGATATACTTGCCTAAGAATTTTTAAGCAACAAGGGATTTGATTCCAAGAGCATCTTTAAGTAAAGGGGCTTTATCTGTTTTTTCCCAAGGTAAATCTAAATCTGTTCTGCCAAAATGACCATAAGCGGCGACATCTTGATAAAAACGCCCATTTCTTTGGGAAGGTAATGAGCATAAATTGAACATTTTGATAATTCCAGCAGGGCGTAAGTCAAAATGAGCTTTAATTAGGGGTAATAATTTTTCTTCAGGAATAGTGGAAGTTCCAAAGGTTTCAATAAAAATACTGACGGGTTGAGCAACACCAATGGCATAACTAACTTGTACTTCGCATTTAGTAGCTAAACCTGCAGCAACAATATTTTTA
Organism: Geminocystis sp.; assembly: GCF_041753295.1. Classification (NCBI taxonomy): domain Bacteria; kingdom Bacillati; phylum Cyanobacteriota; class Cyanophyceae; order Chroococcales; family Geminocystaceae; genus Geminocystis; species Geminocystis sp. The sequence goes on along the minus strand of NZ_JBGSUU010000039.1, from coordinate 15,869 downwards.
GCAACATAACGACAAGCATAAGAAGCACTACGATCTACTTTTGTAGGATCTTTTCCTGAAAAAGCACCACCGCCGTGACGAGAATAACCGCCATAGGTATCAATAATGATTTTACGTCCTGTTAATCCTGAATCTCCTTGAGGGCCACCAATAACGAATTTACCCGTAGGATTGAGTAAGAAACGAGTTTTATCGGTGGGTTTAATGGCTAAATCATGAAAAACAGGATTAACTACGACTTCTTGAATGGCATCTCTGAGAATTGCTTGAATTGCTTTATTATCGCTAATATTACCAATGGTAGCGGTATGTTGTGTAGAGATTAAAATAGTATCAATACCTACAGGTTGATCATTTTCATAGGCAATGGTAACTTGAGTTTTACCGTCAGGTCCTAAATAGGGCAATTCTCCTGATTTTCTGACTAAAGCTAAACGTCTAGCGGTACGATGAGCTACACTAATGGGTAAAGGCATTAATTCAGGGGTTTCGTTACAAGCAAAACCGAACATAATACCTTGATCTCCAGCTCCAATTTTGTCAAGTTCATCATCACTAAGATTTTCTCTTTGTTCTTGTGCTTGATCAACTCCTTGAGCAATATCGGCGGATTGTTCGTCTAAAGCGATTAAAACGGAGCAACTATCAGCAGAAAATCCATTTCCTGCGTCAGTATAACCAATATCAGCAATTTTTTTACGAGCTAAATCAATATAGTTAACTTGTGCTTTTGATGAAACTTCACCAGTAATCAAAACTAAACCTGTATTAACTACTACTTCTGCAGCCACTCGGCTAGATTGATCTTGAGTTAATAAAGCATCTAAAATGGTATCAGATATTTGATCACAGATTTTGTCCGGATGCCCCTCTGTAACGGACTCGGACGTAAATAGATAGTTACGACTCAATTTTTTTCCCTCGATGAATTTTGATCTTATCTAATATCATATAAGTTAACATTGCTGTAGAGCAAACTATTAAAAAATTTTTCTTCTAAATAATTTGTCTAATTTCTCTTTTAAAATTCTTAAATTTATTATTTATAGCTTAATAGTAAGTATTTTAAGCTGTCAAGAAGGGATGAAAAAGTCTGATAATGTAGTCAAGATTGAGCCTAAAAATAAACAAGAGATTATTAATAAAGTTTATACTCAACAAAAAAGTTTAAATTTATGTAATCAACAACAAGATAAAGGATTATCAAAAGATTCTGCTAATATATATTCATTAAATAATCAACAATATTTAATAGAAATTATTTGTTTTTTAGGTGCTTATCAAAGTAATTATCAATATCTATTTTTTGATCAAAATTTAGGAAAAATAGAAGTAATAAATTTTGATACTTTTGATAACAGTACTGATAATTTAAAGTTAATTAAAACTAATACTTTAAATGGGATGACGGATTTTGAGCTAACTAATCAGACTTTAATTTTAATCACTAAGTCTAGGGGAATGGGAGACTGTGGTAGTTTTGCTAGATATAAATGGACAAATAATCAATTTGAGTTAAAAGAATATCGTTACAAAAAAGATTGCGACGAGGTTTATATTTCTCCTGAAAATTATCCTCTTATTTACCCTTAAATAATAGTAGATTAAAAGTTATTAAATATTAAAAATTATAGTTTTTCTGATTAAAATTTAGATAAAAAATTATTGATTATTAAAAAAATCATTCCATTTATCTTAGTAAAAATTATTATTTAAGCATTTGCCCTCTGATGGCATAATCTAATAATTCTATGGGGTGAATAACTTTAATATTCTTTTCTTGTAATTGTAAATGCTTCATTATTTGTAATGAACATCCAGGGTTAGGTGAGGCAATAATTTCTGCTCCTGTATTTAATAAGTTACGAACTTTTTGCTCCCCTAATTCATTGGCAACCTCTGGTTGTAAAAGGTTATAAACTCCCGCACTTCCGCAACATAAGGCATTATCTAAAGGTTCTTTTAACTCTAAATTAGGTATCTTTTGTAATAATTGACGAGGTTGTAAGCTAATTTTTTGTCCATGTAAGAGATGACAAGCATCTTGATAAACTACTTTAACTTGATCCGTGGTAATCGGTGATAATTGAGCAGTAAACTCTATTTGTGCTAAAAATTCATGAATATCCTTTACTTTGCTAACAAAATCTTTTGCTTTACTTAAATATTGTGGATCATCGGCTAAAATATGATGATATTCTTTGAGGGTATGACCACATCCTGCGGCATTGATGATAATATAATCAACTTCAGTATCTGCAAAACTATCAATCATTTGACGAGCAAGACTTTGGGCTTGATTTTCTTGCCCTTGATGAGCAGGTAAAGCAGCACAACATCCTTGAGTTTTGGGAATCACTACTTCACAACCGTTAGCGGTTAAAACTCTCACGGTGGATTCATTTACGGAATCAAAAAATAATCTTTGTACACATCCTAAAACTACTCCGACTCGATATTTTTTTTCACCTTTGGAGGGGATAATATCAGGGTATTTTTTGTTAAGAGATTTAAGGTTAATAGGAGGCAATATTGATTCCATGGAGGCAATGCGAGGAAAATATTTTAAGAATCCTATTTTTTTGATAAGGGTTTGTAATCCTGATACTTGATAAAACCATAATAATGGTAAAAAAATCTTTAATCTTTGGGCATAGGGAAATAAATTAAAGATAATACTACGAAGGAATTTTTCCCATAGGTTACGGGGTTGATTTCTTTCTACTTGAGGGCGTACGGCTGCAATTAATTGATCGTATTGAACCCCAGATGGACAGGTACTTACACAGGCTAAACACCCTAAACAACTATCAAAATGTGGGGCTGTGGTATCATCTAAATTCGCTTCTCCTTTGTTAATGGCATTCATTAAATAAATTCTTCCCCTAGGGGAATCCATTTCTTTGCCCATTATTCGATAACTTGGGCAAGTTGACAAACAGAATCCACAATGTACACATTGATCTACTAGAGATTGTGATGGTGGATTTTTAAAGTCAAAACCTTTGATAATATTTTCTTCAGGGTTATTTTTAAATTCTGAGGTGTTAGGGATATTCATGAATTTATTTTTATCTATAGGAATAATAGAGTTTTCTGTAGTTCAATAAATTAGACTTTTTCTACGTTACCTTAATTTGATTGTTAATTTTTAATCAGTCATTAAAAATAGACCTCTTGCAAAATAAAAAGTAAAATCTATTTTAGGATGGAAAACGTTAATTTCTTAACTGTTACTCATTACTTATTACTCATTACTCCACTTCTGCAAGAAGTCTATTGAGTCTTGGTTTAAATTTTATAAATATTGCTAATATTGTTATTGTGTTTAATTATTTGTTTAAAAAATAGTGTTATTTAGTCGTTATTTAATTTCTTTCTTTGTTTTTTTGAGTTTTTTTACTTTTTCTTCAGGGGTTAAAGCACAATCTTTGTTGCCTTATACTCCTGAGTTAACTGGGGAATATTTAGATTCTTATGGTTCTCAATTATTACAAGACGCAGTGCAATTAATTCGTCTTCGAGAGTTTGATTTGGCTTTATCACGAGCAAAATTAGCGGTACAATTATCTCCTAATCATTATGAACCTTGGTTTATTTTAGGTACTTTAAATATTCAGGCTGAAGATATACCTGCTGGTATTAAGGCTTTACAAGAGGCTAAAAGATTAGCACCACAAGAGTCTGAGGTTTTATTTTCTTTGGGAAATTCTTATTTTCAGTCAGGAGATTATACTTCGGCAGTAACGGAGTTACTGGCTGGTTTAAAACTTAATGGGGAAGTGCCACAGGCTTATTTTGATTTAGGAAATGCTTATTTTAAGTTAACTAAGTATTCTGAAGCTATAGCCGCTTATCAACAGGCTTTTAAGTTACAAGGTGAATTCTGGCCTGCTTTGAATAATACTGGTTTAATTGAATATGAACAAGGTAAAATCAATAATGCTATTGAAACTTGGCGTAAGGCTTTAGCTATTGATGAAAATCAAGCTGAACCAATTTTGGCGATCGCCGTAGGATTATATCATCAAGGGAAAAAACAAGAAGGAATCGAGTTAGGAATAAAAGCGCTAAAAATTGACAATAGTTACGGAGATTTAGAGTTTTTAAAAGAAAATTTATGGGGTGATAAACTACTAACAGATACAACGAAGTTTTTTGAAAATTCTGCCATAGCGCCTTTAGTGGGGAAAAAACCAAAATCAGAAATTCCTTTGGAATAAGATGAGCAACTTTGTAACAAATAGTCACGAAAATAACGGTTAAATTTGGGAAGAAACTTTATTCTGGGGAAATTATAGCGAAAAAGGGATTAATTTATGAACGCATCTGAAAAGGCAAAAGGCTTAGAAATTACTAGCAAAATAGCTTCTATTGTCAATTTGTTTAAAGAGTATTTTCCTGATGCAAAAGGAGATTTAAAACCTTGGCATAATGATCCTGATACTATTAATTTAGTTGATCCTGATTCCATTGATATTGGATTTCATTTCCCCGGATGGAGTCATAAAATTCAAGCAAGAAGTATTTTAATACAAATAAGATTTCATTTATTAGATGAAGAATATCGTTTAATTGGAATGGAAACCGCAGGTTTTAATCATGGTGGGGAAGTATGGCGACTATCAACCATTGATAATTGGCAGATAGAGGGAAAATCTTTACCATATGAGGAGATTAAGGATAAACTTAAACTTTTTTCTAGAGATGTATTTCAATTATTCTATGGCTAACTAAATATTAAGATTTATGTTTTTTTTCAACAATTTGTAACATTTTTTTTTAGGAATAATGAATCCAAATTAGGTTAAACTAATCATATAAATAAATAGATAAAACTGGTTAATAAAATGAGCATAGTTAGTCAAGTTATTCTCAAAGCAGATAATGAATTACGCTACCCTAGCAGTGGCGAATTACAAGGAATTAAATCTTTTTTAGATAGTGGTTTACAAAGATTGAAAATTGCTGAAACCTTAGCCGAAAACGAAAAAAAAATTGTGGAAAGAGCAAGTCAGGAGTTATTTAAAAAACGCCCTGATTTTAGAGCGCAAGGAGGTAATGCGGCAGGACAAAAACAGTATAATCAATGTTTAAGGGATTTTACTTGGTATTTGCGCTTGGCAACTTATGGTGTTTTAGCTGGAGATAAAGAACCTATCGAAAAAATTGGTTTAATTGGGGTTAAAGAGATGTATAATTCTTTAGGAGTACCTCTTGCAGGAATGGTAGAGTCTATTCGTTGTCTAAAAGAAGCATCATTAGGTTTACTCAGTAAAGAAGAAGCTGACGAAACCGCACCATATTTTGACTATATTGTCCAGTTTATGTCTTAATATCTTTGATAGTTGGTAGTTGATGGTTGTCATGGAATGTTATTAGTTATTAATAGTTGATGGCTATGGCAAGAAAAAAATCTTGGAATGATGTCGAAAAACAATCTTCTTGGATAGATAAAAATTTTTTAATATCCTTAAGTATTTTTTTCTGTACTTATAGTATATTAGGGTGGTCTATAGCGAATATTGTTGACGATTGGGTGAATATAGTTAATAAACAAAGTATTGCTATTCATTTATTAATTCAACAAAATATATTACTATTAATCATTAAATTATTTATCTTAATAATAACTATTATAATTTCTTTAATTTTAAGTTCTCCTCTGGCTTTAATTAGTTTTATTTTTGAAAAAAGTATTAACTCTGACTTAAAAGCATTTTTTGCTATTCTATTTTGGTCTGTATTATTAGTGTTTATTTTTTCTTCTTTTGATTATTTTGCAGATTTATTAGTAATCACCTCAACTAATATTTTATTGCGTATAGACTTAGAAAAATCTAATTATAAAGGATGGCAAATATTTTTTCTAACCTTAATCTTAGCATTAGGTGCTTTTAGTATAGGAGTTTTTTTATTTAATATTTTCTCTGGGGATTAATAATATAAATAAAAACCAATTAAATTGTCGATATTTATTGAAAATTATTTTCTTTTTTTATTCTATTTGATGAATATAAGTTTTATGTTATTATCTTAGTCTAACTATTTATTAGTTATTGGTTGAAAAGTGATTTAGAGTTGGTATATCTTTTATGGCAAAAGCACAGTTAATTAAATTTCAATGAAAATTAAATATTTATTAAAACCTAGAAATTTTTTTAAACATCTCAATAGAATCAATCTTTTTTTTTCGACTTTAGCACTATCTTTTTTTATCATTTTAAGTAGTTTAGTAGTAACGGGAAAACTAAAGACATTTGATGATAATTTATTGACGAAAATTCATACAACTTTACCGAATTGGTTTATCTATATTGCAAAAACTTCTTACTTTATAGGAGAAGCAGAAGTTGCCGTTTGGATTGTAATTTTTACCCTAGGATTTTTAGTGTGGAAAAAATATTGGAATGAGGCACAAGTTTTGGCTTTATCGACTCTTTCAATTTTAATTTTAATTGATAAAATTTTCAAGCCTTTATTTGCAATTCCTCGCCCGATTAATCGTTTAGTAGAAAATGCTTTTGGGAAAAGTTTTCCTAGTGGTCATGCTTCTGGTAATTTATTATTATACTTTTTATTAGCTTATATTCTTTCTCAATCTTTTCCTAAGTTTAAAGTTTATTTTTACTCTCTGGCGACTTTTTTAATTATTTTAATGGGTGTAAGTAGTGCTTATTTAAGGGTACATTGGGTAAGTGATATTTTAGCTTCTTATTCTATCGGATATATTATGTTTATTTTTTCTATTACTTTACTTAAAAGCAGTGAAAATAATTAATTATTATTGATTTATCAACAATATTAACAAAAATACTGATAATTTAAGTTATTTTTTTTGTGGAATTATGTATAAATTATAGAAGCGAAATTTAGTCAAAAATATTTGATAATTTAATAAATAAAGATATTCAATTAGGAAGAAAAATTAATGAAATTGAATGAGAAATTATGGCATCAAAAACCACAACAATTATGGATTGCGTCTATTGTTGGTTTAGGGATAATTTGCTGGGTTGCTTTTTTGTGGAATCTCGGCAATATTGGCTTAATAGATAAAACTGAAGCATTATATGTGGAAGTTGCTCGGCAAATGATTTTAAGTAATAATTGGATTAGTCCTCATTGGAATGATAATTATTTTTACTCTTATCCTGCTGGAGGTTATTGGTTTTTAGCCTTAAGTTTTAAAATCTTTGGTGTTACAGAATGGGCGGCAAGATTTCCCGTTGCTTTAAGTGCAATTGCTGTAGTATTTTTAGTGTTTTATACTCTTCGTTATTTTGGTTTTATTCACAACAAACCCGATAATAATTCTTGGCAGTTATGGTTAACGGCATGGATTGGCGGCGGTATGATGGCATTAAATCCAGCTTGGATTGCTTGGGGAAGAGTAGCAGTATCGGATATGTTATTATCATCCATGATTGCCTTGGGGATGTTGGTGTTTTTTCTTGGCTACGCACAACCACAAAAGCCAAAAACTCAACAGTTATACTATTCTATATTCCCCATTCTACTAGCGATCGCTGTATTAGTCAAAGGGCCTATTGGAATTTTATTGCCGATATTAGGAATTGGTAGTTTTTTATTATATGTAGGGAAATTTTGGGAAATTTTTAAGGAAATCAACCCCTTTCGCACGATTCTTCTTTTTTCTGCCGTTGCATTGCCTTGGTATATTGCAGCTACTATTATTGACGGTGAAGTATTTGTTAATGAATTTTTAGCAGTTAGTAACTTTAAGCGTTTTACTAATGTAGTTTTTAATCACCCTGGTCCTTGGTATTATTATCTCATTTGGGGTACAGTATTAATGTTACCTTGGTCTGTGTATTTTCCTCTAAGCATTACCAATCTTTCTTGTTGGCGATGGAGAAAAGTAAGAGAATCTTCACGGGAATCTCAATTAGGTTTATTTGCTTTATGTTGGTTTATTACTACCTTTGTCTTTTTTTCCGCTGCAGCCACAAAACTTCCGGGTTATATTCTTCCCGTTATTCCTGCAGTAGTAATTATCATTGCCTTATTTTGGGGAGACAAATTTAGTAAAATATCATCTGATAATCAACATCAAAAGTTTTTTCTGATTAGTGGTATTTTCAACATCCTTATTTTGATAGTCTTAGCCATGGCATCAGCTATTAGTGGTAATTTAATTGGAGAAGATTCTTCTGCGCCGACTTTAGCCGATAATTTAATAAAGTCTCGAATCCCAATAATTGCTTCTATATCATGGGGATTAGGTGGATTTATCGGAATTTTACTGTTATTTAAAAAACGTTTATGGCGTTGGTTATGGAGTGTAAATTTATTCGCCTTTTTTGCTTTTGTTACTTTTAGTTTTCCTACTTTAATCCCTCTTTTAGATAAAGAAAGACAATTATCTTTCCGAGAGTTATCTATGGAAATTAAACAAGAAATTAAACCAGAAGAAGAAATATTTTTAATCGGATTTACTCGTTATAGTATTGTTTATTATAGTCAACACCCTGTTAATTTTGTAGATGATTCTTCAGAGATAAAACAATATTTAGCAGAAAACCCAAGACAGGTAAATAGTATTTTAGTTTTAGCAGAATCTAATTATTTAAAAGATAGTGATTTACAAAAAACTAACTATGAATTAGTATCAGAAAAAGGAGCTTATAAATTAATTAGAATTAGTAAAAAGAGTTTTTAGTTACAAATATTGTTAAAATTATAAATACCACTATAATTCTTAATAAGATTATAAGCATTTTCAGAAGATAAAGGACGAGAAAATAAATAACCTTGTCCAAATTTACACCCTATATCTTGTAAAGTTTTTAACTGATTTTCCGTTTCAATGCCTTCGACTATTACTTCTAAATTTAAGTCTTGCGCTAAAGATAAAATTGCTTTAACAATCTTTGATTTAGTGGTATCTTTATCTATATTAGAGACAAAAAAACGATCTAATTTTAATCCACTAATAGGTAATTTATGTAAATAGCTTAAACTAGAATATCCTGTGCCGAAATCATCAATCCATAATTGTAATTTACGGTTAAGAATTCCTTGTAAAATATCAACACTAAATTCTTCTTGAAAAATACAACAACTTTCGGTAATTTCTAATTTAATATATTCAGGATTTATTCCCGTTTCTTCAATAATATTATCTAATTGTGGTAAAAAGTTTTCGGTATTAAATTCTTGACAGGATAAATTAATACTTAAAATGGGTAATTGTGGCGAATTAGGTTGAAGTTGACGTATTTTATCATGCCATTTTTTAAGTTGTTGACAGGCTTGTTTTAATACCCAAAAACCCAGAGGAATAATTAAGCCCGTTTGTTCAGCTAAATTGATAAAATCATTAGGGGTGACTAATCCTCTTTGGGGATGATTCCAACGAATTAAACTCTCAAATCCTTTAATTTTTCCAGTGGCGATGGTGATTATGGGTTGATAATGAAGCAAAAATTCTTCTTCGATTAAACCGTGTCTAATTTCATTTTCTAATTGCAATTCCGCTAAGGCTTCATTGTGCATTTCTCCTTGAAATATTTGATAATATCCCCTTTTTTGAGATTTAGCTTTATAAAGTGCAGTATCAGCATATTGTAAAACTTGTGCAGGAGTTAATTTATTGTATTCTAAAATACTAATACTACTACTAAAAAAAATACCCATACTAACACCACAAAATAATTGATGTTGGTTAATTAAAAAAGGTGATTGAAATGCTAAATTAATTTTTTCTGCTAATTTAATGATTTCCTTAATTTCGGAAATATCATCACATAAAATCGTAAATTCATCGCCGCCTAATCTAGCAACTAATTGCTTTTCTTCCAAACAATTTTGTAATCTTTCTCCAATGCCAATTAATAGTAAATCTCCCACTCCATGGCCTAAACTATCATTAACAGCTTTAAAACGATCACAATCAATAAATAAAACACTAAACTGATAATTAGAGTCAGAAAACTCTTTTAATTTATCAAGACTATTGCTAAGATGTTGTAAAAAAAGAGTACGATTAGGTAATTGAGTTAAATTATCATAAAATGCTTGATAACTTAATTTTTCTTGAGCTTCTTTATACTTAGTAATATCTTCTACTGTACCTTCATAATAGAGTAAATTCCCATGAATATTTCTTACTTCACGAGCATTTTCTGAAATCCAAATAATGCTTTTATCTTTGCGATAAACTTGAGATTCAAAATTAGTAATTACCTCATTTTTTTCTAATAAACTGATAAATTTTTTGCGTCTTTTCTTTTCCACATATAAAGAATTTTCAATATCATTAAGATTTTCAATTAATTGTGAAGGATTATCATAACCATAAATTCTAGCTAAAGCCTTATTAGCGGTTAAATAATAACCATCGGGAGAAGTTTGAAAGATTCCTTCAATAGCATTTTCAAAAAAATTACGGTATTTATTTTCTGCTTGACATAAAGCCTCTTCCATTTCTTTGCGTTTACTTACATCTGTTATTAATCCTTCGATACCTAAAATATTACCTTGGGTATCAAATATTCCTTTTCCTTTTTCCCGTAACCATTTTTCTTGATTATCTTTAGTAAAAATACGATATTCAACAGTATATTTATTACCTTGATTAATATTGTTTTTGATAACTTCTAAAACTCTTTGTAAATCTAAAGGATGAGTAATTTTTGCTAAATTAATTTTCCCATTTATTAATAATTCAGAAGCAGAATAACCCGTTAAAGATAGACATTTATCATTAATATAATCTTTTGCCCAATTATCATCATAACTAATGCGAAAAAAAACTCCAGAAGTTGATTCAACAATAGTAGCTAACTCTCTTTGACTCTGATTTAGCTGTATTTCCATTTGTTTATGTTTAAAAACTGTACCTAATTGATAGACAACGGTTTCTACTAAAGTGAGTAAATTATTATCCGTAGGAAAACATTGACGACAGAAAAAGACTAAGACAGCTACAGCTTCTTCCCCCGCCAAAATGGGTACACCAAAACCTGTTTTTAAGCCACATTGAAAGGCTAAATCTTTTCGTAAAAATAAGTTTTCTTGGGAGACATCTTTTAACCAAATAACTTTTTTTTCTCGCCAAACTTTTCCGGGTAATCCGATAGTTAAATGAAAGTGAAAATCGAAACTATGTTGTTTAAATTCAGCTAGGGATAAAGTATCTGAATCTCGATAGTTTTTTTCAGGGTTAAACCATGCCGTAGAATAACTAAAAAATTCTCCGCATTTCTCAGGCAACCAAGCCTCGCCAAAATCCCAATCAGTAAGCTGACATATTTTTTGTAAAGTGTATAGTAAGGCAGTTTCAAAATCTACGGAGGAAGTAATAACCTGAGTAATATCTAATAATAAAGATTTTTCCTGCTCTATTTTTCTTTTATTGGTAATATCAAGTATGAATCCTTGTAAAAATAATAACTCTCCCCTAGAGGAATAAACACCTTTTCCTTTTTCCCATACCCACTTGATTTCTCCTGAACGATGAACTATTCTATATTCAACCTCGAAAATAGTATGAGAAGCAATAGCCTCTTGAATTTCTTGCCAAACCAAGTGTCGATCTGAAGGATAAATTAAACTACTATAAGAATAATTATGATTATAGAGTAAATCATTAGTCTCATAACCTGTTAAATTCCAACAATTATCACTAAGATATTCCATTGTCCATTGTTCATCATTTCGACACTGATAGACAATAGCGGGTAGATTATTTAATAAAGAAGATAACTTCGATAATTGAATAGTTGAATCTATCATATAGAAGGTGTTGAGGAAAAACAATAATTATTTATAATAAGTATTTTATTCGTAATATTAACAACTATCAAGGAAAATAATACTTAATCATAATCATAATCGTAGTTTAAAAATTGATGAACATTAAATTCTGTATCAAAAGTGTATTTTTGATTATATTTTAGATAAATAAATCATTCTAAATCGAATAATCCTTCTGGTGGATTAATTTCCATTATCCCTTTTTTTAAGTCAACCACTGGTACAATATCACGGACAAAAGGAATTAATACAGTAATCAGTTTTTGTTTTTTTACCTTGAATTTTCTTTTTTTAGAAACTCGACTAATTTTATCTAAATCAGGAATAATATCAGGTTGTAATTCTGGTTGGCGATGTAAAGTAACTTCTAAAATATCGTTACCTGCAGTAAAAATATTTGTAACAATACCCATATTTTCTCCTGTTTGTTGGTTATAAACTTGTAAGTTAACTAAATCGGCAACGTGGTATTCTTCTTTATCTAAGTACGGGCGATCGCCTTTTTCCACAAATAACTTACTACCGCGCAGACTTTCAGCTTGATTACGATCATTAATACCAGCTAGTTTAATAATAAAAACATTTTTACCCGGAATTTGTTTTCCTTTAAGTAACTCTACGGGTTGAGGTTGTTGCTGAGGTTGAATTTGTAACCATCGATTACCGGGTATTTCAAAACGTTCAGGAAAATCAGAATCCGTAGTAATTTTTAATTCTCCTTGTAATCCTTGAGGTGCAACAATAGTACCAATTTCAATAAAATTTTGAATCTCCAAATTATTTTACTTCCTGATTAAAAAATACGAAAAACTATTATTATTTTAACCTGAGATTCACCATCAACGATGAACTATTAACGAATCTGATATGATGAAATGTTGTTTAAAATAGAGATAAATAATGACTAATAAATATTCTATTACTTTACTCTCAGGAGATGGTATCGGGCCAGAAATTATGGCGGTAACTGTTGAAGTGTTAAAAGTAGTTGCACAACAATGTGATTTAGAATTTGATTTTCAAGAGGCTTTAATTGGGGGGGCAGCTATTGATGCAACGGGTAATCCTTTACCTTCAGAAACTGTCGAAATATGTCGTCAGAGTGATTCCGTGTTATTAGCAGCCATCGGGGGTTATAAATGGGATAATTTACCCCGTGAGCAACGGCCAGAAACGGGCTTATTAGGCATTCGTGCCGCTTTAGGGTTATTTGCTAATTTACGTCCTGCCACAATTTTACCACAATTAATTGACGCTTCTAGCTTAAAAAAAGAAGTCGTCGAAGGAGTTGACATTATGGTAGTACGAGAATTAACAGGGGGTATTTATTTCGGACAACCGAAGGGCATTTTTACCACGGAAACAGGGGAAAAACGAGGAGTAAACACCATGGTTTATAGCGAATCAGAAATTGATCGTATTGCCAGAGTTGCCTTTGAAACCGCTCAAAAACGTCAAAAGCGGTTATGTTCTGTAGATAAAGCCAATGTATTAGATGTATCTCAATTGTGGCGAGATCGTGTAATAAAAATGTCAGAAGAATATCCCGACGTAGAGTTAACCCATATGTATGTTGATAATGCAGCGATGCAATTAGTACGCAATCCCAAACAATTTGATACCATCGTTACGGGTAACTTATTCGGTGATATTCTTTCCGATGCCGCAGCGATGTTAACAGGTAGTATTGGAATGTTACCTTCTGCTAGTTTAGGTAGCGATCGCCCAGGCTTATTTGAGCCTGTACACGGTTCAGCACCTGACATTGCGGGGCAAAATAAAGCTAATCCTTTAGCGCAAGTGTTAAGTGCAGCGATGATGTTACGATATGGATTAAATGAGCCTGTAGCCGCTAATAAAATTGAATCAGCAGTATTAAAAGTATTAGATTTAGGGTATCGCACGGGAGATATTATGTCCGAAGGATGTAAACCTGTGGGATGCAGAGAAATCGGTGAAATATTACTAGAAGTTTTACAATCATAATTTTGTAGGGTGGGCAATGCCCACAAATATTAAATACTGCTCAAAATCATTAGTATTGAAGAATACAGCAAATTATTAATAGCCAAGTTATAATAGAAAAAATTTACACAGAGTCAGTCAGCCTAGTTTCATGGAGGTAATTCCTGAAAACGGGGGAACCATTAACGGGGCTTATTTTTACCATAATGGTAGAGAAGAACATCTCTCAGTTCTAGCCCGTCAGCTAACCTCGTCGGCATTGAGAGGAGACTAAAGAATGAGCATTATTAATGACTCGAATTCATTAGGTATTCCTATTTTGACCATACTCTTCATTGATCATCCTTTTTGAATTTGGGGTTTAACTATCACATGAATTATTACTAAAATATTTTTGATTTAATTTAAAAATTTTGGTTTATTTGGAAGTATTTACTAACTTGATAATTTTATTTTTATTGATTAGTAAATTATTTTTGTGTAACCAAATATTACCGTAGAAAAAAAATCAAGCCTTTGAGTTTAAGATTATTGTTTAGGAGAATTTTAGATCATGGAAAATATTTCTAGTATCATTGCAGCTTCAGTCTTCGTTACTGTTATAGGACTAATTATAACAGACAAAATACATTTAACCATTGCCGCTTTATTAGGTGCATTAATACTTATTTTTACTCATACTCTGACACTTACCGAAGCCATCGGATATATCAGTAAAAGTCATGCAACTTTAGTCTTATTTTTTGGCGTAATGGTATTAGTCAGAGCATTTGAGCCTACTAAAATTTTTGAATATCTAGCCACTCAAATGGTATTAATTGCTAAAGGTAGCGGTAAAATGTTGTTATTGGGTATTATTGCTATTACAACTCCTATTTGTGCAGTCTTACCTAATGCTACTACAGTGATGCTATTAGCTCCCTTAATTCCTCCCCTTGCAGAAGAAATTGGTGTTAATTTCATTCCTTTATTGATTTTGATGGTTTTTGTGGCCAATAGTGCAGGATTAATTACTTTAGTAGGAGATCCCGCTACTTTTATTGTAGGAGATGCGGTTAATATGAGCTTCCTTGACTATCTACAACGTTTAAGTTTAGGAGGTTTGATTGCAGTAGCTTCAGTGGCAATTATCACACCAATATTATTTCGAGATATTTGGAATACAAAGTTTACTCATTTAGAAGATTTACCCCATTCTAAAGTTAATCATCCGAGAATGTTGGCTTTAGGGGCTTTAATCATGGTTTTTGTTCTGTCATTCTTCATTTTTGGCGATTCTCTACCCGTACCAGTTTCTCCTGCGGCGGTTGCTTTAATGGGGGCTGCTTTGGCGTTATTATTGGCACATCATAGTAAGATTGATACCCTTCATAATATTTTAAGAGATATAGATTGGAGTACACTGATTTTTTTTATGTCCATTTTTGTTTTAATTGGTGGATTAGAAAAAACAGGGGTAATAACGAGTTTATCAGGATTATTAGCGATAGTTTTAGGTAAAAATATTTTTTTCGGTTCGATAGTCTTAATATTTGTGGTGGGCTTACTGTCTAGTGTTGTGCCGAATATTCCTCTGGTGGTAGCAATGGTACCTTTATTAAAAGAATATTTAGTCAATGTGGGTTTAGCTGGATCAGAAGTACTAAATCCTGATTTTGCTGGACAATTTCCTCCTGAAGTACTGCCTCTGTTTTATGCCATGATGTTTGGGGCAACTTTGGGGGGTAACGGCACTTTATTGGGTGCATCATCTAATATTGTAGCTGCAGGTATTGCAGAACAACACGGGAGAGAAATTTCTTTTAAAACTTTCCTTAAATACGGATTACCCATGATGGGAGTACAATTAATTGTCTCTGCTGTTTATTTAGGATTATTTTTCCTTTTTTAACTTAATTTCATTAACCATTCTTGAGAATTAATGAGTGAACTACCCACACTGAATTAAAATTACAGTGTTGACTTCCTACCCAAAGAAATGCTTTTACTCCGAGAAGTAACGAGTCTTACTTTCTGACGATAGACTTTACCCCACGTTCCGTAGGTCAAATACACGGTATCATAGAATTATATTTATGTGTATGGCTTGGTTATCGCCATTATCCGCCCGTGTGCGGTTGTTC